>NZ_JAPQLJ010000053.1:0-21418 GCF_028982115.1 Wolbachia endosymbiont of Drosophila tsacasi
TGCAGTTCCTCGTGCAAAGCAAAGTCAGGCTTACTTTTTCTGTGCTTATTCTTTTCCTTACTCAACTGTTTACTTTCGTTAGATTTTGTTTCAAACGTTTTGTAATAGACCTCAATATTTCTATCACATTCTGCTATTTTTTCTTGATAAATATTATATAGTTCAAATTCTTGCTTTAGCGTGAATACATGTTCCTCTCTATAATCGCCAGCTAACGCTTTTGCTATAGTAGACTGATCATTTTTTATTCGTGCATCCCTGAATTGAGCCAATTTCCCAGAATCTCTTTCGCCTTTAATTATAGCCTTGATAATTTTCATACCAGTTACTTCTGTTATATCTCTTATAACTCTATGCAGTTGTATATTCATTTGAATTAATGCCTTCTGCATACGCAGAACATGTGTAGATGCACTTTCAGTGAGGTTCTTACGTTGTCGCACGTAACTACGCAATACACACATCTGGCTATCTGGCCTAAATGACCCTTGGAGTAATCCATAACTATGTAGTTGTTGTAACCACTGACAGTCCTGAACATCTGACTTTCTCCCAGGTACATTTTTTACATGTCGCGCATTTACCAACTTAACTTCAAAACCGTAAGATTCCAGTATTTGAAACAAAGGAATCCAATATACACCAGTTGATTCCATCGCTACGGTTGTAACTTTACACTTTTTTAACCACCTTGCTAAATTATGAAGGTCTTCAGTGAAGCAGCCAAATTTTTGAACACGTTGCTCATCTCTTCTCTCGGGTATACATACATAATGTACAGCCGAACCAACATCTATCCCTGCTGCATCAGGATTCATTACCTCTAATTTACTTTTTGTCATTGTAATTGACCTCCTATAACTTATAATGAAGAAGTATTTAAGCTTGGGACGGTTAGATTATACAATCTTCTAATCGAGGTAGTTGTAATAGACTCCATCAGTGGTTTAACCGTTCCTCCAAAACCATGCTCCCAAACGGGCACTCTAGCACCATTGAGCGTTCCGGTTATAACTGCAAAAATACTTCTTAATAAATTATATTTAAAAATTGTTATAGCACTGGATAAAATAGTTTCTTTCAGGTTTAACAAGATTTTTCCTTGTTCGATGCTCCTAACTCACTGGAAAAATTTCCATCACCCCAATTATCATTATATCTGCTTAAGATTCCAAACAAAAACGGCAACGATCCAGACTGAATAACAGCTCGTGGTTGTATTTCCTTCATTATCGAAGAACCTTCTGGAAGATCATTAATAGCTTTAAGTGTGTTTTTTATGTTACCAAGATCACTAGCACTATCAATTGCAGCAATATTGGCATCTTTTCTCGTATCAAGTAGTGATATATGTGAGTCTGATGAGATTTTTAGAGCTTTTAAAGATTCAGTCTTAAGTGTGTTTATTTCATCTACAGATTCTGTTTTTGCTGTGGTTATTGTAGATAATGAACTTGTTTTATTGTCATTAAGGGCCTTTAAATGTTTTGTTGCTGTATCTAAAAGTTCTTTTAATTTTGCATCAGTCATTTGTACAATATCAAGTACTGTACTCTGACCAGCTATAGATTCTAATGCTTTGGCAAGATACGCTATCTTGTCAGGTGTAGCATCTACAGCCAATTCTTTCAGTCTCTGATGCAATGCATAAACTACTTCTTTGGCAATGGTCATTTTTACTCCTTCTAAATTTGTTTGTTATTTTTCAACTCTAGCTTTATGTGGCAATATAGACATCAAAATTTACGTAACCATACTTGCCTACAACTATTAACTGAACGCCTTGCAGAGCAATACCAGAAGCAGTAGTTGTTTTAGAGCCTTTATTATAAAGTGTGGAAAGTTGCTTTCCTGTAAGCAACGATTCCACTATTAAATCTGCACCATATGTGCTATCACCATAGTAAGTAGTTGGAACATAAATGGTAAAACTACGCTCCCCTCTTTTTTCAGCTGTACGAGTGTTACGATTTGCGCTATAACCTGAATCTTTATTAACTAGCAATTGTACTGCAGATTCCTTGCGGAATAAAGATGAGGAATTTAAAGTTTCTATCACTTTTAACCTGTGACTTTGAATATTAGCTTCTATTGCTCTACATGCTAACTCTGACTTAACAATAGAGCTTAATGCTACTGCACTACCTACTATTGCATTCATAGCTGCTGAAGAAGCTGCTACTGCATTCATATCAGCATGATCCGCCACGTTAAGCCCAACAAGTCCACTAACAAGTTTCGCAATCGCCATCGAATTATTGTTCACTATACTCATTGCCGTAGTTGAGTTTCTTACTATATCTCTTGCTACTGAGGAAGATGCTATCACATTCATAGCTGTTGGAGAAGCTGCTATAGCAGTCAACCATTCAGGATTGGCTATTATTGTCAGTATTGAATTAGAATTACTGAGCATCTTATTGAACTTTTCTTGGTTATTAGCGTCACTCAACCAGGTCTCCAAATCCCTATTGCTTAGGACTTCTTTTAATACCCTTGGGTCAAAAGTAGCTTCAAAGTCACTTACCAGTCCTTTTAACGCAGAAAGTTGTTCTTTGCCTGTGCTCTCTATTTCAGCGATATTAGTATCTTTTCTTGTATCAAGTAGCGACATATGTGATTCTGCTGAGGTCTTTAAATCACCCAGAGCGCTAGTTTTAAGTGTATCAATTGCTTCCAAAGACTTTTCCTTAGCTTCTGTTATTGCTGACAAAGAACTCGCTTTGTTAGTATTTAGATCATTTAAATGTTTTGTTACTGCATCCAAAAGTTCTTTAAGCTTTTCATCAGTCATGTTTATGATATCAAGAACCGTACTTTTTCCTGCAACTGATTCTAATGTTTTAGCAAGATACGCTATTTCTTCAGGTGTAGCATCTACTGATAGCTCCCTTAACCTCTTACTCAATGCGTTAATTACTTCTTCTGCAATTGTCATCTATTTTTACCCCATAAATTTAAAAAAGTTTCAAAACTAAAACGCTCAAATGCGCTTTTAAGCTCTGTATGTTCGGTATTCCTTGATGAAATATCTACATCTATTTGCTCAATGGTTTTGCGAATACGCACCACATCCTGAACAGCGATGTTATCTGGATGAGGCAATAAATATCCCCTTTCAGTTTTATCTTTTTTCATTTTTTAGGATATTACTACTCTTAAAGCTCTAACTTTAGGACGGTATTCCACCGTGCTAGAGAGAGATAACTTTATTCTTGTCTCATTAGCATTAAAACTTGTCAGCACATGAGTACGCTCTACCCAGCTGTCACCCACAGGTTTACCTATTGTTAAATCAACCAATTGCCATTCACTGTTACTCTGCTGTACATAAGTTTTAATATCCGCAGTACCAGGAATCGAAGCTTCATAAGTAATTGTTACTTTAGTATTAGATCCTGCAGGAATGCTTCTCGTCACATAATCTGCATTCTCTGCAATTTCACCAAGAATCAGTTGCAGCCCAGGGTAAAACACTGGACTTCTTTTCTCTGATCCACGTAGTGTTGCTTTAACTACCAACTCTCCATTTAACCTGAACCGCAGTGCTATTGGTAAATTATCAGATAAACTATGTTCTTGTTTTTTACCAACTTCAACTAATGTAAGCTCAACATTGGTATCAGAAGACACTAGATCAATATTGGCCAATGCGATTAAATCTGATGTATTATTTGCCGTAACTTTTCCAAGATCAAAAACGTGGAAAACCTCAGTAAATTTTGCTGCTAAGAGCCTGAAAGTTAAATCACGATTTTGATGTGGCGTCCAAGTACTTGCATTGCTTGATGAAAGCAGTACCCCTACTTGATAAGGCTGACTTGTTACCCAACGATTGTTTACACTGTCATGCTTGCCAAGTTCTGCTATCTTCACTGCAGTGTTTGCATCATCAGTAAGTAAGACCAAAGCATATTCTTGTCCTGCTTCACACCAAACTGGTGACCAAGTTATACGTATTGCAGTACCATTAGTATTGATATCAGTAGGTAATATATAACCTTCTGCAATTACCATTTGAGTTGGCATGCCAACACTTGTTTCTCGAATCTGCTCAACAACACGTTTTTCACCCTTATTTGTAAACCACAAATCTACGCCTGCAATATGCCTACTTTCATTTAAAGTAAAAGTTTGTGCTAAAGGGTCATAGCGCTGAGACACTACTGTTGTTTCATCGCGTCTGATATCAGTGATCACTGTAACGCGTCTTCTCTCTTCAGTAGTAATTACTCCACGACCAGTATAAGTTGCTTCACCATAACTACCTTGGCTACCAAAAAATTGTACCAACTTCCTTCCTGCTGGAACACTGCTTGGTACAGTAAATTTTCCTTCCAATTTTCCTTGATTGTTAGCTTTTAACATATTTTTCTTCTCTAAAATTTAGGCTATAGGTGTAATAGGAATGCCATCGAATTTTAATTCCTTCAGCTCTTCTCCTGGAGAAAATCCTTCAATTTCAAAGTTTTGTGTTATTTCTCTCATAAAGGCAATTTCATTACTCCTGCTGTTTAAGAGTTCCATAGTCTCACTTGTTTCCGTACCAATTAGCACACTTTGCGTAGAACGTGATTGCTCATTGGATGCTCCAAGTATTACTTCTTTGGTGATTGGACTCGATGTAACGCTAAATCTTCTGGTTACCGGACTTGACCAATTAGTTTTCAGCTCTGTCCAACGGTCTATATTGAGGCTAATAGTAACTTTTGCAGGTACTGGTGCAAAAGCTTGGTAAGGATTGATTTTCATTTCCATGGTTTGCAAAGGTTGTTCCAAGATTGGCTCAAGCTCGTACGGCAAAACCCAAGGTTCTGTACCTTTACCAACATCTGCTACCGTGACTTTAATTGGCAAAGTTAATTCCATGTCAACAATTGCTGCAGTTTGAGAAATACCCTGATCACGCATATCATCGTCAAAAAATGGATCAACAAATACTCCTTTTTTAGCTGTTGGTTCTCTAAAGCTTGCATAATTGCGCAAACGTTCTTGTGCAACCAGTGCATAAAGGTTACTTATACTACTTCGCATAGCTTCCAGATCACTCATTGGTACTACATGAATAGCATTGTTGATAACACTTGGATTTTCTTGATCTTTCCACTGCTGATAAACATAGCTCAGTGCAAGCTGCCCTGCAGGTGCCTTTGGAATTGATGGTCGCCAAGGGTGGGCTATGCCTTTTATACGACGCACTACTCCACCCATATCAATGGTAATCAGGTCATAACGAGGCATTTTCCAGCTATAATCAACCAATACCAATGTTCCATCCACAGCACCTGAAATTTTACACCCTTTTTCACTTTTGTTTTGTGCAGTAACGCGAGTACGTGCACGGTAAGTTACTTCATAGCTGCTACCAGGTGCTGGCTCTCCACCTGGTGGACTCCAATCAATCTTTCCTGAGTCCAAGCGATAATCTGTACCTTTTACATAGATAGTACTTCCTTGCTTAACTTGAATGATTTCAAGTATTGCAGAGTCAGGTATTGGATCAACTGTTCCTGAATATGACCCATGAGTTAAGGTAACAGTTTTTTGGACAGTAATATCTATCTTAGTAATCTCTGTAACCGGTGTATCACTCAGCTTCAACTCCATTACTTCTTTATCACTTGGCTGAAAAGTATGAGGCTCTGATTCAACTTGCTTAATGTCTGGATCTTCGTCAAAACGTATACGCATACTATGTGGCAGTTCAATCTCATAACCTTCCACATGAGCTTTACCTTCATTGACTACAAAGACTTGCTGTACTTTGCTGTCTCTTTCTTCTTTTTGTAAGAACATTACACCAAGGCCATTTACTACATATGAACCATTTGCTTCACGGTCATAACGAGCAAGGGCAGTATTTACTGCATTTGCTTGTGGTGGTGGCGCATGCTGAATTAATACGCCGTTTTCCACATTGTAAATAGGGTAAAATTCTCCATTCTTGAAACTTGTAGTTACTCCTTCTGCTTGATAATCCCAGGTAATAGTAATTTTAGTTCTTGCTGCTCCCACTTCTTGGTAATTCCTTGTGCCAACAGCGGGGTCACGAAGAGATGGATCTTCAAGTTCGGTAATTGTAGATTCAACGTACCAAACACCAATACGGACTGTAGTATTGACAGGAATAATTAGCTCTGCTTTTTCTACATCTCTAACTGCACCACGCAGATAAATTTTTCCTGACTCAAGAGTAACTCTTTCCCCATCTATTATGTGATAGCAAAGAGAGTAAAAAGGCAAGTAAATTTTTGAGAGAAAAAGGAGGAATAACAAAAAGTAGAGAACTGACGTGCTATGGAATAGAGGGGCTAGTGGGAGAAATAGCAGACATGTTGAATGGAAGCTACATGCCGGAGCTAAAAATAATAGAGATAGGAGAAATAAGGAAGAGAGACAAATCGCTAATAAAGAAAGAATGTCAAAATTTAGCAAGCAAGATAATCAGCCAAGTGAATGCAATGATAGATGAGGTGGTAAAAAGGAAGGCTTAGGTTTAAAGAAAAGGTGGGGTAAGTTATGGTAAAGCTGGGTAAAAAAGAGGAGTCACTATTAGAGAACTCGTTTAAAAATATTTATGAAAGAGACGAAAAAGGAAGAACAGCTCTACATTATGCAGTAGAGGTAAAAACAGTGAGGTTGTTAATTGAAAAAGGAGTAGATGTGAATGCAGCAGATGTAAGAGGACATACAGCACTGCATCTAGCGATAACGGAGAAACGTCTAGAAACAGTTAGGGAATTGATAAAATCAGGAGGGAATGTAAATGCTGAAGAGTATGGCAATAAATGCACTCCGCTGCATCTTGCATGTATGGTAGGAGAAAAAGAAATAGTGGAGGAGCTAGTAAAAGCAGGGGCTGAAATAGAGCAAGCAGATAAATTTGGAATAACAGCGATGGATTATGCGAAAAATAGCAAAGAAATAGCCGAGGTATTAAAGAAAGAAACAGAGAAAATGGAAAGTTTGTTAAAAAAATAAGAGTCGTATCAGAAAGCGCAACAGCAGTTGGTAAAGGAAGGGCTAGACCAAATTTGAAGGCTGTAGCTGATAAAAGTTGGTCTTTTTCATAAGAGTAAATGGATTGATGGAAAAAAGGAGTGGTAAGGCTCCTTGCACTACAAAAACATTTGCAGGAGAAACTATGAGAAAAAGAACATTGACTTGCCGATACGAGCCAGATGAATTAGCGGAACAACATCTAGCAGACGCCTATGAGCTGTTAGTAAGGTATGCGGTAAAAAGAAACAATGAAAAGGAGATAAAGAAAAATGATAACAGTGGCCTTATATGCAAGAGTTTCATCGAAGAGTCAAGCGCAGAACAATACAATAGAGAGTCAAATTGCCGAGCTCAAGCATAGAATTGCTGCAGATAAGCATGAGTTATTGAATGAGTATGAATTTAAGGATGATGGGCTTAGTGGGTGGAGTTTAGAACGTGAAGGTTTAGATGCATTACGTAATAAAGTAGGAGAAGATCAAATTGATAAAATTTATATTCATTCACCTGACCGACTATCAAGAAAATCTGCACATCAAATGATACTACTTGATGAATTTGAAAAAGCAGGAGTAGAAGTAATATTCTTAAATCATAAGACTGAAAATAATCCAGAGTCTAAATTGTTATTGGGAATGCAAGGATTAGTGGCAGAATATGAGTGTACAAAGATTATGGAACGTAGTCGTAGGGGAAAACTTCATAGAGCAAAAAAAGGCTGTGTAAGTGTAATTGGCATTGCACCTTTTGGTTATAATCGTATAAAGCATGTAGATAGAGAAAAGACAAAGTTTGAAATAAATGAAGAGGAAGCAAAAATAGTAAAGCAGATATTCATGTGGGTAGGGCAAGAGAGAATAAGTATAAGGGAAGTGATACGTAGACTAAGAGATAAGTCAATTAGAACAAGAATTGGAAAGAAGGTGTGGTGTCCAATAATAATTTGGAAGGTATTAAGAAATCCAGCATATAAAGGACAAGCAGCGTTTGGTAAATTAAAGAGGGTTGAAAGAAGAGAAAGAAATAAACAAAAGGTTTCTATCTGTCGCACAGATGAGGACAGCTGGATTTATATACCAGTACCAAAAATAGTTGATGAAGGGTTATTTAATAAAGTACAAAAGCAACTGGATGAAAATAGAAAAAGAGCAAGGATGCAGAGAGAGGGAGGAAAAAAGAAATATCTATTACAAGGTCTAGTTGTGTGTCAAAACTGTGGATATGCGTATAGTGGTGCACAATGTGGAGTTGAAGGAAAAAAGTTTAGCTATTATCGCTGTAGTAGTACTATACGTATTACTGATGGTAGGGAGAAGTGTACTAATAAATTGGTCCGTACAGATATGTTAGAAACAGCTATATGGGAAAAGGTGAAAAATTTACTAAAAAACCCAGAGATAATAAAAAATGAGTATCACCGTAGAATTGCAGAAAATAAAAATGATGAATCATCAGATAAGAAGTTTGCAAGAAGGGAAAATCAAATAAAACAAGGCATCGAAAAGTTAATGGAAGACTATTATAGTCAAGAAAATGTAGGAGATAAAGGATATATAAGTGAGGAAGAATTTAAACAGACGATGAAAAGAATGAGAGAACGCTTAAGAGGGATAGAAGAAGAGAAGAAAAAGGTAGTTGATCAAAAAGCAATAGAGAAGGGAATGAACCTTATCATCAACAGTATAAAGAGTCTTTATTCCAGTGTAAAATCTAATTTGGAACAGCTAGATTGGCAAACTAAGCGTGGCATCATTAAAGCATTAGTAGAACGAATTCAGATTGGTTATGACCAGGTAGAAGTGGCGTTTAGAATCGAAGAACCAGCACAGGATGGAGAGATTTTAATTTGCAACATTGTACTGGACGTCATGATAAGGGAACTGGCGGAGTTTGTCAAGTAAGGTTTTTCGTTTCCATGTTGTCAGCTACCTGAATATTGATCATACGGGTTCCATCTGTTATATATAATCTTTTTGAATACGAAAAAAACTGATGAATGAGTATGATATTACGGTTATAGGTAGCGGTCCTGGTGGTTATATAGCAGCAATTAGAGCGGCACAGCTTGGGTTTAAAACTGCAATTGTAGAAAAAGAAAAAAATTTAGGCGGTATATGCTTAAATTGGGGATGTATACCAACAAAATCACTACTTAGAGCATCTGAGATTTATAGGCTAATAAAAAGATCAAAAGAGTTTGGTATAGAAGTAAAGGGAGCGAGTTTTGATATACAATCAATAGTGCAATACTCAAGAAACGTTGTTGATAAATTATCAAGTGGCGTTGCATATTTGATGAAAAAAAATAACATCAAAGTTCATCAAGGCTTTGGTAAACTTGCAGGCAATAGTACTATAAAAGTTGCTGGCGACAAGGAAGAACAAGAAATTATTTCCAAGCATATCATTTTAGCAACAGGAGTGAGGGTACGGAATCTGCCTGGAATAGAGGCGGATGGAAATTTAATATGGAATGCGCAGCACGCTATGACTCCAGATAGATTACCAAAATCGCTATTAATTATAGGGTCTGGTGCAATTGGAATAGAGTTTGCAAGTTTCTATAACACTCTGGGAGTTGATGTAACAATCATAGAGATAAAGAGCACTATTTTGCCGCTGGAGGATAAAGACATTTCAGGACTAGCAGAAGAAATATTCACAAAACAGGGGATAAAAATATATACAAACAGTAGCGTAAAAGCTCTTACTAAAAGTAAAGACTCTGCTCAAGTGCTACTAAGTAGTGGCGAGAGCAAAGAATTTGATAGGGTGATTGTTGCGGTTGGAATTCAAGCAAATATTGAAAATATAGGTTTAGAAAATACAAAAATTAAATTAAGCCCTTCTGGTTTTATTGAAATGAATGAATGGTATGAAACTAGTGAATCAAATGTGTATGCAATAGGTGATGTAGCTGGCCCACCATGTTTAGCACATAAAGCGAGCCATGAAGCTGTGATCTGCGTTGAAAAGATTGCTGGTAAAAGTGCTCATGCGTTAAAAAAAGAATGCATACCAAATTGCACTTATTCTCATCCACAAATAGCGAGCATCGGCCTTACTGAGGAACAGGCAATAAAAGGTGGGTATGATGTAAAAATAGGAAAATTTCACTCTAACTTTAATGGTAAGTCTGTTGCACTCAGTGAAACTGAAGGGTTAGTGAAAACAATTATAGACAAAAAGACAGGCGAACTTCTGGGTAGCCACATGATAGGTGCAGAAGTAACGGAGTTAATTAGCAATTTTGCTCTTGTAAAGCAACTAGAAGGAACAAACTTCGACATAAAATCTACGATTTTTCCTCATCCAACCATTTCAGAGATGATACACGAATCAGTGCTTGCTGCAGATGTTAAATAGTTGAACTAACGTTCCATCGTTTTAGAGTTGTCAATGTCTTTGGTAGTAGTTTGATTAGGCACTTTAATTTCAATAGATTGATTACCAGCATCAGAATTCTGTAACTCTTCTTTCAATCCCTTAGCTGCTTCTTTAACTTCAAGCTTTGCCTTTGGATGAAGATTCTCTGGGCCTTTTCCTTTAGTATCCAAACCTTGTTGTAGATTAGTGCTTTTCATTTTATTATGCTGCTTGTGCTCAGGTAGGTCAACAACCGAATTGAAAAGAATTTTTATTATATTTTTTAGCAGTTCTAAAAAACCTCCTCTTCTGCCTTCTCTTTGTTCTTGAGATTTATTTTTCTCATTAGGTTCTTTTTTACTATTACTTTTAGGCATTTTTAACTCAACTATCATAAAGCTTAATAAAATTCTACGTGCAAATTGTTAAATAACAGTTAACAATCTAGGATTTATTATTTACAGATGGATATTATTTTAGCAACAGGTGGCACAGGCGGGCATATCTTTCCGGCCATAGCCTTAGCAAAAGCACTAAAGACACAAGGATACAATTGCATATTATTCACTGATAAAAAAACAAATAAGAATATTGACATAGAAAGCTATATTTTACCATTACGTAGACCAAGCGGCAACAAATTTAAGTTTTTCCTTTTACTAATGTATAGTTGTGTGCTAGCAATATATAAAATCAGAAAATTGAAGCCAAGATTAGTAATTGGTTTTGGTAGCTATGCTTCTTTTCCAACTCTTCTTGCAGCAAGGGTTCTTTCTATACCTATAATTTTACATGAACAAAATACAGTTTTAGGAAGAGTAAATAGATTCTTTTTCAAGAGTGCAAAATTAATTGCAACCAGCTTTCCGGAGACTAAATATGCAGAAGGTAATAAATGTATTTTTACAGGAAATTTTATTGATATAAAAGCACAGAGCCATTTTAGTACTGAGAAAGCCCTAAACATATTAGTCATAGCAGGTAGCCAAGGTGCAAATTTTTTTGATAATGTAGTAAGCAGCGTAATTTGTGATTTACCTATTAAAATGAAAAAGAAAATTAGAGTGACGCAGCAATGTACGAAGAAAAATATAAACAAGGTCAAGAGTCTATACAAAAATGAAAAGATCGATTGTGAATTGAGTGAATTTTTTGATGATATGGAAAATAGATTGGCCAATGCTCACTTGGTAATTAGCAGAGCAGGAGCAACTTCAATAGCAGAGATCACTCTCGCTAGGCGCGCTGCTATATACATTCCTTACCCTGACTCAAAAGATAACCACCAATTTTATAATGCAAAATATATTGAAGATTCAGGAGCAGCTATGATAGTTGAGCAGAATAGTGAAGCAAAAAAAAATCTAACAGAGTTACTATTTGATCTATTAAATAGTTCTCAAAAATTGCGTGATATGACCAATAATACAAAAAAAACAGGGATAAAGAATGGGACTACTGAGTTTGTTAAGGTAATTGTTCACAGGTTTAGTTGATGGCTGCTTGCTTTTTCTTCGAACACATCCCAAAGATCTCTTTCTAGCGATGTGTTATATAATTTATTGATATAAACTACCCCAGTGGGTGAGGTAGTATTAATTTCGAGCAGGAAGTCATCTATAATATCAATACCAACAAATATTAGTCCCCTTTTCTTTAATTCAGGACTAATTTTGTTGCATATTTCATTATCTCTATCGTTCATTCGAGCAGGCTCAAAACTTGCTCCAAGCCGCACGTTCGTTCTGATCTCTCCACTAACTTTTGGCACTCGTTTTATTACTCCAATTGGTTGACCATAAAGTAGCAATATTCTTTTATCTTTATCTATGTTTTTACAAAATGATTGCACAATTACAGGACATTCATATTTTGCTATCACGAGATCCACTACCACTTGAATACTGTTTTCATCTCGTATTCTTATTACATCGTTTCCCCCATAACTATACAACGGCTTCAGAATAATATCTTTATAACTGCAGTAAAAATCTCTAATCATCGATATGTTTTCAGTTATCAAAGTTGGCGGAATTAGCTCTGGAAATAATGAAGTTATCAGTTTTTCAGGACAATTCCTTATTTCTGTTGGATTGTTAATTACCAATGCGCTGGTTTTTTCTAAGATATATGTTGTTGTAATATAACGCATATCAAAGGGTGGATCCTGTCTGATAAATATGATGTCCATTTCATTCAAGTTGATAGCTACATCTTTTTTGGATATAAAACTAAAATCATCAACATTGACTTTCTGAGCCAGAGCAATTGGATGGTTTAGCTTTAGTGCTAAATTGTTAGGAGCATAGACAAAAACTTCATGCCCCCTCCTTTGTGCTTCCTTTATTAGCACGAATGTAGTGTCAGTTTCAAAATTTATATTTTCATCCATCTGAAAGGCAACTTTCATTTATGTTCTCTACCTATTGTCACAACTGTACAAATGTTATAATTTGAAGGCGATTTTTGCCTAATGGCGTAATTTACTGTACCTATATCGTACATAACTTACAACTTGTTTTACTCCCTTTACTTTTCTTGCAATTGATATTACAGCTTTTAACTCCGCTTTATTTTGGGCTATACCCATCAAATAAACAACTCTATCAACCGTATTGACGCTATAATTAATTGATTTAATATTTCTTTTCCCCAGAAGTCTTGTTCTTATTTCCGCTGTTATCATGCCATCTACAGTAGTGTCTAGCATGGAAGCCATTTGAATTGGTATTACTCTTATTTCATTTATCACTTCTTTAATTTCTTTTTGCTGCCAAGCTATTTTTTCTGCTGTAAGTTGTTTTTCAGGAGTGTCAACACTTCCAATGAGCAATACTCTTCCTTCACTTACTTTAACTTTTATGGATGAAAATAGCCCATGTTTTAAGAGCCCCTTATTAATTCTGATGACCATAGTCGTATCATCAATGATATTTCCCAAGGATTTGTCCTGCATTGTTATTGCTGTTGCTGTCGCTGTAGCCACCACACCACCTATTATAAGGGTTGTGCAACCACTTTGTGTAATCAAGAAAATTGCAAGTAAGAAGCTTGTTATTAATCTCATTATTGATTTTCAGGATTTAGAGCTTTCATTAAAAAATGTTAATAAGCTTTTTTGATTGTGTAAATACTATAAATTAAGTAAGACTTTAAACCTTGAATATTTTTAATGGAATACCTATAATAGGGTACTGAAAATTTCTTGCGGATATGGCGGAATTGGTAGACGTGCCAGGTTTAGATCCTGGTGAGCTTGCTCGTGGGGGTTCAAGTCCCTCTATCCGCACTTTAAAGTCATGTAACTTAGGTTTTAAGGGAAAATTTATAATCACTAAATACACTTTTGTTTGTATAAAAACCTGTTCTTAAGGATTGTGTTTAACTTAAATTCTGGTAAAATGACTCTATTAAGATATGAATAAAAATGCTAATAAATGAATTATGATGTCTAATAATATACCTCAAAATACAGTCGAAGTAAGTAGCGTATACACCTACAAAGAGCTTAGTATAGATAAACTAAAGTATGAGTATGAAATCACAGTTGGTAGTGATTATATAAAACAAAAGGTAAATTCCAGGTTGCAAGAGATAGCAGAAAATGCAAAATCACCTGGATTTAGGGCTGGAAAGATGCCCTATGACCTTGTTGTTGCAAATTATAAAAACGAAGCTTTGGAATATGTGATAAATAATACAATTGATCATTGCTCAAGTGATTTGATAAAAAAAATTGAAGTCAAGTCTCACATTTATCCTAAGGTTGATGTTATATCATTACCAGATCTGGGCAAAGAAAATGAGGAGGGCAATTTTGTATACAAGCTATCTTTTGAGTCGATGCCTGAAGTACCGATGATAGATCTTGACAAAATAAGCTTAAAGAAAATTGAAGCAAAGATTGAAGAGGAAGATATAAAAGAATTTATTGATTCTATTAAAACAAAGTTCCCCAATTTCGCCTCTGTTGATGATGCTTCTTATCAAGCGAAAGATGGGGATAAATTGATAATTGATTTTGAAGGGCGGATTAGGAATAAGCTCTTTCAGGGTGGAAGTAGCAAAAATTTTGCCGTTAATTTAGGGTCTGGCACATTTATTAATGGTTTTGAAGATCAATTAACTGGTATGCAAAAGGGAGAAACAAAGGACTTTAAGTTGAAATTTCCTGAAAATTACCAAACCATTTCCCTTGCAGGACAGGAAGCTGATTTTTCTGTGCGAGTTAATGAGATTCAAATTGCCAAAGATTTTAAAAATGATGATGAAATAGCTAGGAGTACTGGTTTTAAAGATTATTCTTTGCTAATAAGTCATGCAAAAAAAATGATTGGTGATCAGTGCACCGAAATGAGAAATCTCTTAATTAAAAAGGAGCTATTTGATTATTTGGATGCTAATTATAGTTTTGATTTACCCACAGACATAGTAAAACAGGAGCAACAAAGAATGGAAGGAGAACTGAGCACTCAAAATGATTCTCGTAAAGAAGCTGAAAAACGTGTAAAGCTTGCTATGTTATTTATGAAATTTAGTGCAGAACATAAAATATCATTAACTCAAAATGATGTTTTAAATGTTATTGTAAATCAATATGTTAGTAAGGATGTACCGTTTGACAGAGTATTTAAGCATTTTGAATCAAATAAACAATTTCAAGAATTAGTTAGAGGGCAAGCCCTTGAGTATAAAGTGACAGATTATATAATAGAAAAAGTTAGTAAAGAAGAGCAGATTGCTTCTGTGAAAGAATTAAAGGAATTATTTGATAATATTTAATAGGAAAAGGTATGACTCTTATACCAATTGTAGTTGAACAAACTAGTCGCGGTGAGCGCGCTTATGACATATATTCAAGACTAGTGAAAGAAAGAATAATTTTCGTAACAGGTCCTATTGAGGACAACATGGCCAGTGTAATAGTAGCACAGCTTTTATTTTTAGAATCGGAAAATCCCGATAAAGACATTTGTATGTACATCAACTCACCAGGTGGTGTTGTAACTGCTGGTTTGTCGATCTACGATACAATGCAGTATATAAACCCAGACGTTTCAACTTTATGTATAGGTCAAGCTGCGTCTATGGGTTCCTTATTGCTTGCATCTGGTACAAAAGGTAAGCGCTACTCTCTACCTCATTCAAGAATTATGATACATCAGCCATCTGGTGGTTATCATGGTCAAGCAACTGATATAGAAATACATGCTAATGAAATTTTGCGAGTTAAGAAAAAACTAAATCAAATTTATGAAAAACATACTGGAAATTCACTAAAGAAAATTGAAGGAATGATGGAAAGAGATAAATTCATGGATCCTGAGGAAGCAAGGAAAATTGGCTTAATTGACAGGGTGATAGCTGAGCGTACAGATATTGAAATTGAAAATATTAAAGTTAAACAAAAGGTGGGTTAATGGATAACAACAATGATTTACACTACTGTTCTTTTTGCAACAAGGCGCAAGATGAAGTAGATAAATTGATTACTAACTCCTCGGATGGTTTAAAGGTGTTTATTTGTAATGAGTGCATAGAATTATCCCATAAAGCAATAAGTCAAAAGAAAGATAGATCTTTTAATTCAGATCGTATATCTGATATGAAGCTATTACTAAAGAAACCTGAGGATATAAAAAATTTTCTCAGCAAGCATGTTGTAGGTCAAGAACACGCGCAACACGTTTTATCTGTAGCGATGTATAACCATTGTCAATCCATGGTACAATTTCATGCTATAAGTGATATTGAAATCGAGAAGTCAAATATAATGCTTATTGGTCCCACTGGTTCTGGTAAGACTTTGCTAGCCAAAACACTTGCTAAAGTTTCAGATGTGCCATTTGCTATGGCTGATGCAACAACTTTAACTGAGGCAGGTTATGTGGGTGATGATGTAGAAAGCGTGTTGTCGCGTTTATTACAAGCTGCAAATTATGACGTTGCAAAAGCACAGCGTGGTATAGTGTTTATAGATGAAATAGACAAGATTACAAGAAAATCTGAAAGCACTTCAATAACCCGTGATGTTTCAGGTGAAGGGGTCCAGCAAGCTCTGCTTAAGATTATGGAGGGTACAGTTGCTTATGTTCCGCCACAAGGAGGGCGAAAACACCCACAACAAGAGTTTATACAAGTGGATACTAGTAACATACTATTTATTTGTGGAGGAGCTTTTGAAGGCCTCGATAAGATTATTGAAGCGAGAAAAAAGGGAACGTCAGTTGGCTTTGGAGCAGATATAAGTCAGTCTAAAGAGCAAAAGAAAAAGAATGCTTTACATGATGTTCAACCTGAAGATTTAATCAAATTCGGTTTAATACCCGAGTTTGTAGGGCGGGTTCCAATAACTGCTGTTTTAGATGAGTTGGATCATAAAGATTTAATACATGTGTTGACAGAGCCAAGGAATGCACTAATAAAACAGTACAAAGCATTGCTTGCGTTTAGCAAAGTAAACCTTGAGTTTTCAGATGAAGCAATATCAGCTATTGCTAAAAAGGCTATAAGCTATAAAACAGGGGCAAGAATGTTACGTGCTATCTTGGAGTCACTTTTGCTTGACGTTATGTATACAGCTGGAAACGGAGATTTTGAAGGTAGCACTATAGTAATCACTAAGAAAATGGTAGAATTAGGAAAAGCAACGGTTAATTATAATAATAATGGCAATGTTATAACGGTTAATGATTAATTTGAGGCATATATTATGAACATTGAACGTGCTGTGAGCTCTAGTTTTAGTGCATTGCCAGTATTACCTTTAAGAGATGTAGTAATTTTTCCAAATATAATGGTGCCTTTATTCATAGGCAGAGAAAAATCTGTTAATGCACTAGAATATGCAACAAGTAGTAGTAGTCACCAAAATGAGATTTTTCTTGTAGCACAGAAAGAAGGCTCTGTTGATAATCCAGAGCCTGAAGACCTTTATGAAGTAGGTGTGTTAGCAAACATTATACAACCATTAATAAAATTGCCTGACAATGCAGTAAAAGTTATAATCCGGGGGATAAGAAGGGGAAGAGTTGTAGAATATATTAGCTCTCATACTTTATTACAAGCCAGGGTAGAGTTAGACAATCATTATAAAGAAGATGAAGACAATATTGATTTAGAAGCTTTAAGGCGATCTGTTGTAGACGCGTTCGATAGCTGGTGTAAGCTAAACAAGAAAAATCAGCCTGAAGTTGCCATTAACCCCATTGATCAAATCAAAGAAGTTGATCAACTTTTAGACACGGTAGCTTCACATTTAAATATAAAAGTATCGGATAAACAAAGCATACTTGAGGCTTATGACCCAAAAGAGCGTTTAAAAAAAGCTTTTGCTTTTATTGAGAGAGAAATAAGTATTTTGAACGCACAAAACCGTTTATATAAGACAATTAAATCGCAAGTTGAAAGCACTCAGAAAGTTTACTACCTTAACGAGCAATTGAAAGCTATACAGAAAGAATTAGACGAATTTGAGAATGGTGATGAAGGGAATATACTCAATAAATTTGAAAAAAAGATAAATGAAACAAAGCTTTCTGAAGAAGCAAGAGAGAAAGCTATAACTGATTTGAAGAGATACAAGAAAATGAATCCCATTTCTCCTGAAGCTACAGTTATATCTAGTTACTTGCATTGGTTACTTGATTTGCCCTGGGGAAAGTACAAAGATGCAAAAATTAAATTAAACGCAGCTAAGAAAATCTTAGATGAAAATCATTATGGCATAGAGAAAGTAAAAGATAGGATAATAGAATTTTTAGCAGTATTAAAAAGAGTAAAAGAGATAAAAGGTCCTATACTTTGTTTGGTTGGCCCACCTGGTGTTGGTAAAACTTCTTTAGCTAAGTCTATGGCAGAAGCAGTAGGAAGAGATTTTGTTCGTATAGCTCTTGGTGGTGTGCGTGACGAGTCCGAGATACGAGGGCATAGGAAAACTTATATTGGCTCAATGCCTGGTAAAATTATTCAACATATGAAAAAAGCTAATTCATGCAACCCGCTTTTTCTGCTTGATGAAATAGATAAGATGGGTTCTGATTCGCGTGGCGATCCTGCATCTGCATTACTTGAGGTTTTAGATACTGAGCACAATAAACACTTTACGGATCATTACTTGGAAGTTGAGTTTGATCTTTCAAGTGTAATGTTTGTAGCTACGGCAAACAGCTTAAATTTGCCACATCCTTTGCGTGATAGGATGGAAATTATACAATTGTCCGGGTATACTGAAGATGAAAAAATCAGTATTGCTACACACCACCTTATTCCGAAGTTAAAGAAGGAGCATGGTTTGTATCAGAAGGAATGGGACATAACTAATGAGGCGTTATACAAGTTGATACGTTTATATACACGTGAAAGTGGTGTGCGGAGTATGGAAAGGGAGCTTGCAAAGCTCATGAGAAAGGCAGTTAAAGAAATATTGACTGATAAAAATAAGAAAATATCCGTAGGGGTTGACAATTTACAAGATTATTTAGGGGTACGTAAATATACCTTTGGTATTGCAGAAAATGAGAGTTTAGTGGGAGTAGTAACTGGGCTTGCCTATACTGAAACAGGTGGTGATATTTTGATGATAGAATCAGTCCTAATTCCGGGCAAGGGAGAAATAAAATACACAGGAAAGCTTGGAGAGGTTATGCAAGAATCTATAAAAGCCGCGTATAGTTATATTCGATCAAATTGTTTGTTTTTTGGTATAAAGCCCGAAAAATTCCAAAATAATGATATACATTTGCATGTACCTGAGGGTGCTGTACCAAAAGATGGCCCTTCTGCTGGCAGCGCGGTATGTACGTCTATTGTTTCTCTTATGACAAATACACCAGTTAACAAAAATGTTGCTATGACAGGCGAAGTGACATTGCGTGGTAGAGTTTTAGCTATTGGGGGCTTGAGAGAAAAATTGCTTGCAGCGCTCAGAGGATCAATCAAAACTGTGATTATACCAAGTGAAAATGAGAAAGATATGCAAGAGATTCCTGCAAGCATCAAAGAGGGGATCAACGTAGTTTTTGTTAAGAATATTGATGAAGTTATGAAAGTTGCTTTAATGCACCCTACTACTCCAATTGATGGTGATGATAATCAAAATAGTATGCCTTCCTCTATAGAAAATAAAGATGATACTTTTCCTATGTCGGAAACATTGAAGCATTAGATTAAGAAGATATTAAATGTTTTTACGAAGATTAGGAATCATCTTAATTTCAAAAAAATAACCGTATAATCTAGCAAGGCACTCAAGTAAAAATAATATTAATACATAGGATACAGCAGGAGTTGCTATATTACGAAAAAGATTATCTGCATCTGATATTGAAACACGATCTATAATGACTTTTATTAAGTATGGATTAAAGGAAATATCGATAGCCCAGACTAATCCTGTCAGTAATACTATCCCTATATAAAACGGAAATGGACGCAGCATTTTCAGGATGAAGGATATTGTTGTAATGTCATTCATTTGAACTACACATATCAATTTGAAAAATGTACACTGTCTTGTATTATAGTACCTAAAAGTAAGAAAGACCATGCTCAACATACAAAATAACGCTCCACTCTGTAGAAAATGGATATTCTTAGCAGTATGTGCCCTTGCTTGCTCTGGATTGCTCTCAATAATTGTTATTTTTTTACGACTGCCTTTTATCTCCTCTCTTGTTCCTTCTGCACAATATATCTTTGATAATGCGCTGGTGATACACGTGAACTTGTCAATTTTGGTGTGGATGTGCTCTATAATATCTCTGCTCTTTATCATAAACCTACAAAATACCAATAGTTGGTTTAACTTTTCATGGGTTCTATCAACCCTTTCGGTGCTGCTCATGTTTATATCCGCATTCGTTCCAAACACTGAAGTTATCAAAAGTAACTATATTCCCGTATTACAAAACAAATTATTCTTGTTTGGTCTTGGTTTGTTTACCACCAGTATATTAGTAAATGCAATGCTAGCATACACATCAAAAAAAGAGGTTTCATTTCTCTCTGTGGGGCAAATTGGGCTGGTTATTATACTTGTTTCATCATTTCTTTGCTTTGTTTTAGCATATCAAAATATGCCTCCAGATCTATATCACTCAGATAAGAATTTGTTTTACGAATATCTCTTTTGGGGAAGCGGACATTTATTGCAGTTTGCTTTTACTCAAGGAATGTTTTTAGTGTATTTAATAATCAGTGATGTGAGTTTAGCTTCAAGCAATAAAATTACTATTTTACCGCTGTTTATAAACACGATTTTGGCTATAGGTGCACCGTTTGTATATTTTGTTTATCCAGTTGATAGTGCCAAGTTAATACAGTTTTTTACTTGGTATATGAGAATTGCTGGAGCAGTTTTGCCGTGCTTTTTGATAATATTAGTGTGCTGCAACATCAGGACTTTTACTAATGATAAAAGCAACTATTTATTACATTCATTTTTATTGTTCATTTATGGAGATGTGCTTGGAGTGCTGACTATTGAAGGAAATGTCACCATTCCCGCTCATTATCATGGTTCTGTAGTTGGAATCACAATAGCTTTTATGAATTTCATTTATTGGCTGTTAACTAAATTAAACTTTAAAGAGGTAAAAAGTTCCATGGTAAGATTACAGATTTATACGTACAGTGTGGGGCATTTTCTCCATATTACTGGCCTTGTTTTGCTTGGTGGATATGGTGCCTTAAGAAAAGTTGCAGATCTGCCAAGTATTTCATCAATGTTGGCACGTGCTTGTTTTATTGCAGGTGGAGCTATATCAGTTATTGGTGGAATGTTGTTCGTAATAATTGTGCTTTTACATCTGTTAAAAGGCAAAGCGCGTACCAACTAACCCATAGAAACGAAAAAACTTGCTTGACAAACCCCGCCAGCCCTCTTATCATGATAGTGAAGGTATTCAGTTATCTTCATCTGTGCAGATTAAACAGCAAGAAAACAACGTAGTTGGCATCTTATTTTTAAATTTTTGCACTATGTGCACCTTATGTCTTCACAACATTTCTGGGTTTTTACCTATATAAGCTGAAACGCGCTTATAAGTCG
>NZ_JAPQLJ010000053.1:21468-22961 GCF_028982115.1 Wolbachia endosymbiont of Drosophila tsacasi
TGCTTAGTAAATTTCTTAAATATTAAAGCTAAGGTTAGTTGCATTTAAAAGCAGCTAAATTGCAGTGTTTAAGACTTAAAAAACGCCAATACTGAAAATAGACAATGACTAGGGCTTCTTTTGCCTTTTTTTCGTTTGGTAAATTTCTTAATGTTTGTAACTAAACGACAACCGTCATCCCGCAGCGGGATCTCTTGTTAGCGGATGAGATACCGCGAATGAATCGCGGTATGACGGTTCGCGGTGGCATGACGGTTCGTGGCGGGATGAAGGTTAAGCAATTCGTCATCCCGCTACTTGTTAGCGGCTAAGAGATGCCGCGGCGGTATGACGGTTAAGTAGGGTGTCATCCGAGTAGCTTGACGCTGGGATCTGATGCAGTTACTCTAGGCTAAGGTAATCCGCATAGCAAATGGTGTCATGCAAGTAGCTGACACTGGAATCTAGAATTTTTTTTAACTAGATCTTATGGTCAAGCCATAGGATGACAGGAAGGTAAGCCTTATTTTAGTTAGCTATTATACTCACCGTTTGTGGCTGAAAGGAGCACATTTTTAGAATAATGAAAACAATCAGCACTTTAATTCAAGAAGGATCGGAGTTATTATCGTCACACAAAGTTGAATCACCACATTTAGATTGTGAAATCATCATACAGTACGTACTTGGAGTGGAAAGATCATTCATAATTATGAATCACACTAATCAGGTATCAAGAGACAAAGAACTTCTATTTTGGAAATTAACAAAAAAAAGAGCGGAAAGATATCCAATATCGCAAATAATAGGTAATCGTGAATTCTGGAGTAAAAATTTTATAGTTAACCAGCATGTTTTGGATCCAAGACCAGATAGTGAAACAATAATCCTAGCAGTGTTAAAATATTACCCAAATAAAAAGCAGAGACTAAAAATTGCAGATTTTGGTACAGGCACAGGTTGTTTATTGATATCCGTACTTAGTGAGTATGAATATGCCGTTGGTATTGGTTTTGAAAAAAGCTTGGAAGCATACAAAGTTGCCTATCAGAACACAAAGAAACATAATCTCCTCAGCAGAGCCAAAATATTTCCAAGCTCATGGACAGAGTGCAGAGGTTCATTTGATCTTATAATCAGTAATCCTCCATATATTAAAAGAAGCAAATTGAAAGACCTGCAAGCAGAAGTGCAAAAGGAACCAAGAATTGCTCTTGATGGTGGAATTGATGGTTTAAACTGTTACTTGAGTATTTTTCCAATATTGAGGAGGTGTCTTAAAAAAAATGGGTTTGCAATATTGGAGATAGGTGAAGATCAAAATGATATTGACAAAATAATACCCTCATACGAATTAGCTTTTCAAGAATACGTATATGATTTGGCAGGAATAAAGAGATGCATTGTTATGCAAAAAACATAGCTAATGTTTTCTTGACCTTACCCAGAAAAAGTAGAGAGAAAGTTAAGACGTTTTTGTCATGAAAATGATGCATCAAATTGTTCGGGAATGC
>NZ_JAPQLJ010000054.1:0-14002 GCF_028982115.1 Wolbachia endosymbiont of Drosophila tsacasi
ATGGTAAAGTATGAAAAAGAGAAATAAAAAGTGAGGGAAAATGAGTCTGAATTACCATAAAGTAAGTAAACACCCGAGAAATTTTCGAGATGTAACGGGATTGAAAATAGAAGAATTCGAAAAATCTTGGAAAAAGTCCGTCCAGAGTGGAAAAAGCTTGAAAGACAGAAAAAGCGCCACGGAAGAATTGCTAATTTACCGACACTGGAAGATAAAATGTTGTGCGTAATTTTGTATTATCGGACCTACATAACCCACAGATTTTTAGGCTGCCTTTTCAACTTACATAATGCGAATATTTGCCGACTTTTGAAGAAAATGGAACCACTGTTGGCAAAAAAAATTACTATAAAAAAGGACAGAACCCTAACGCCAGAGAGGATTTTGAAGATACTGGCAGATGTTACAGAGCAGCAGATACAGCAGCCAAAAGAAAGCAGAAAACGGAAGAAAAGTTACTCTGGCAAGAAAAAAGTGCACACAATGAAAACAGAAATTGTGATCGAAGAAAGAGGGCAAATTTTATCGGTTTCAAGATCTCACCGTGGGAGAATTCACGATTTTCGGATAAGAAAACAGGAGAAATTGCTGCCTACAGACAGTATAAAGCATGCCGATTCTGGCTATCAGGGATGGCAAAAATTGCAAAGTAACGTTGTGATACCATACAAAAAATACCGAAAGAAGCCACTAACTGAGGAGCAAAAGGAGCACAACCGAGAGTTGGCATCATTTAGGATGAGGGTCGAAAATAAGATACGAGAATTGAAAATATTCAAGATTTTGTCGCACGTTTACCGTAACTTTCAGAAAAAATATAACATGAGATTTAATATTATTGAAGGTTTGGTGAATTTGAGGCATGGGTTTTAGCCTGCTGCTATTTTAGCCTAATTCACCCTGAAATTAGTATATACCTTTTCGCAGCAGGTCTGATGTCATCCGAGTAGCTTGACTACTTGGATCCAGGAAAAAGAATGATGTCATGAAAGTAGCCCCTATGATGTCATTCCAGTGCTCCTTTCTTGTCATCCCAGTGCCCAGACACTGGTTCTATGCAACTTAATTAAAAGCGTTTGTTTTAGCGTAAGACAACTACCTTTAGCTCATCAGCTTAGTTATAAGCAAAATTTCTGGATTCCAGACTGGAATGACGCCATTTGCTGTCTTCAAAAATGAATGTTCGTACAGCTATGGATTGGACACGGGTGGTTTAAAAAAGGCATTAGGACACAGGTTAAGGTAAAACTACTATAAGGACTATCTTGTACATTGGAATCAGCTCCCTGATCTAACAAGCATTGGACTAGTGGTGCACGTGCAGCACTTTTCCTGCATTGAATGGCAATGTGCAGTAGTGTTGTTTCTACTTCATAACCATCATCTAATTTGAATCTGAAGTTTGGATTAAATTCACTACTTTTCCATTCTTCATATACATTATTAAGTTCTTCTCTCAGCTAATTTTTTATTTCATCATAAATCTCAATAGAATCACCCTTACCAGAATCAATGGTGTCACTTATTCTTGCTAATATATTGTCAAACTTTTTGAATTGAGATGTATCTTGTGGTGCCATATTACCAACCTCTAGAATAAAATTATTTAATTATACAATAAAACTAAAGGGAATCAAGTCCAGCACTTATTCAGGAAACAATAGCTTAAAAAGAGACTTAGTGTTAAATTTCTAATAGATTACTTATAAAAATAAATCTTATGGAAAGCAGAGCTTGGTTCATTTGGCTGATCAGTAACTTGGTTGTTATATTCAGCAATATGCAGATAATTTATACTTTTATAAGTGTGAATCTCGAAAAAGAACTTAGACTGACAATTACGCAAGTTGCGCTAGCTAACTCAGTATATACTTGGACTTTTGCCATCTTACAATTTTTTAGTGGGGCAACGTTTAATGTTTTTTCCAGTAAAAAAATTTATTCTTTCTCGTTATCAACTATAATCCTCGGGTTTCTTATCCTTGTTAACGGTAACAATTTTTCCCATTTGATTTTGTCTCAAGTGTTGATTGCAACTGGAGCATCATTTGGTTTTATTGGTGCTGCTCATACAAGTAGCATATGTTTTTCCGCCGCCCAATTTGGACTAATGTTTTCACTAGTGCAGACAATTTCAAGCCTTTCTGCACTGATAATTCAAATATTGTTCTCTAGCTTGCTTGCCGAAGGTGCAGATTGGAAGAATCTGATTGTATGCATAATACTGTTTGGTGTGTTGATATTTGTACTTACGCTTTTTTGTCCAAACACACTTCCAGAAAGCAGTTCAGAAGAATGCACAATACAAAACTCTATAAGAACAGTAATGTTCACAGTGCTAAAATTAAGAGATATCTGGATAACTTCAGTGGTGGGTGCTATTACTTTTGGAACATTTTTAGCACTTAACACCCTGTGGGCTCCAAGGTTACTGGGCAACTCAGAACTCAATACAATGGAGTCAGGTATAGCAACCGCAATACTATGGCTTGGTCTTGCAGTTGGTGCTCCAATTGCAGATCGAATCTCAAACTTATTTAAAAATAGGAAATATGTAATTTCTGCTTTTGCTTTATTGCAAGGCGTCTCAATTATTATTTTACTATGCAGCCATTTAACAGTCCACGTTGTGTACTTTTGTATGTTAATGTTCGGGTTTTTTGCGGGAGGACATATGCTTAATTTTACTGTCGGCGGCGAGATTGTGAAACGAAAATACATTAGCACATCATCATCCATTATCAATGGGTTTCTGTTTATTGTCAGCGGAATTATAGTGTCAATGCTAGCACTTTTTACAAATCATCAAATGGCGCTTTTTGCAATATTTGCAATGTTGGCAGTTGCTAGTATTTTAAATTATGCTACAGAAGAGACGTACCCTAAAAAATAGGGTAGCTGAATCTTGAGTCGATTGCTATATTATATTTACGTATTATAATATTTATCAATAATGAATCACGTTACAATAAAAGACACAACAGTAACTAAGGCAACAATAGCTAAAAATATAAACCAAGAAATAGGATTATCAAAAGAAGACTCTGCTTCGATAATAGATGATATATTGAACGAAATAAAGACAAGCTTGGCAAAGGATGGAATAGTAAAAATATCGTCATTTGGAACATTCTTGGTTAAGAAAAAGAAGGAAAGACCAGGAAATATACCAAATACATCAGAGAAAGTGATGATTCAGGCAAGAAGTTTAATTTCTTTTAGGCCTTCAAAAATTATAAAAAAATTAATCAATAATTAATGAATAAGGAAAAATTATTTTATACGATTGGGGAAGTAGCTGAAGAGCTACATTTGGAACAGCATGTTTTAAGATTTTGGGAAGGTCAATTTCATCAAATTAAGCCTACAAAGCGTAAAGGAAGAAGGCTATATGATCGTAAGTGTATAGAGGCCATAAAGAAAGTAAAACACATGCTATATGATAAAGGATATACAATAAAAGGAGTGCAAAAAGAATTTGGTAATGATATAAGAGTCACAAAGAATTTGTTGCAAGAACTTACCGATTTGAGGGATTATTTAACTAGTAAAATAAATAACGAGGAAAGTAACGAACAGGTGTGAAACACTACGTCTCGCTAAAATTTTGGAGTTTTGTGAGAGTTGATATATCTAAAATGTGGCATATAGCTTCATTTCTTATATTATTAGCAATATTAATAGGCTGTGGCCTGCAAAAACCTGCACCTGTGCTGCTTAAAGGCGAAGAATTTTACGGAAAAAGAGAGCTGGAATATACAAGAGAGTACCATTTAATTAGGGAGCCTTTAATAAAAAAAGAAAATAGAAAAGCCATCATAAACAGGATATACAGAGATAATAATGATACGCAAAACGCGGGGGTAATTTGTAAATTTGTAATGCCAGTTAAAGGTACAGCTACGTCTTCTGATGAAACGTGTAAGGATGGCATAAAAATTGCTGCTCAAAATGGAACGAATGTAGTTGCCTCTGCACCCGGCAAAGTGGTATATGTAGGCAAAGGGCTGAGATGGTATGGAAATTTAATTATAGTAGAACACAAAGATAATTACATGACTGTGTACTCCTATTTAAAAAACATACATGTTGAAATTGGTGATAAAGTAAAACAGGGTCAAGTAATTGGGTCTGCAGGTAAGTCAAGTACGCAGGATAAAGATCCGCAGATGTGCTTTACAATACGGCATAACGGTCAAGCGGTTGATCCTTTGAAGCATATGAACTGTAATTGAATTTGGATTTATATGAAATATGATTTTAAAAACGTTGAAAAATTTTATCAAGATAAGTGGAATTTTTCTGTAAGCGAAAGTAGCAAGCAAGAGAAATGTTACGTGTTGGAGATGTTTCCATATCCATCTGGTAAAATTCACATGGGACACCTGCGCAACTATGCAATAGGAGATGTAATAGCACGTTATAAGAGAGCTTGCGGATTTGAGGTCTTGCACCCAATTGGCTGGGATGCGTTTGGATTACCAGCTGAAAATGCAGCAAGGGACAATAATATTAGCCCTGCGGCATGGACGAAAGAGAATATAGATAGTATGCGTGCGCAGCTTAGATCTATAGGTCTTTCTTATAACTGGGAGCGTGAACTCTCCACATGTGAGCCTGATTACTACAAACACGAACAAAAATTTTTCCTGGATTTTTTAAAGCATGGGCTTGCCTATCGAAAAGAGTCATGGGTTAACTGGGACCCGGTAGACCAAACAGTGCTTGCAAATGAACAAGTAGCCGATGGAAAAGGATGGCGGTCAGGCGCCGTTGTTGAAAAACGCAAGTTATTCCAATGGTTTTTAAAGATTACTGATTTCGCTGAAGATTTACTCAAGTGCTTGCAAGATCTAAAAAATTGGCCAGAAAAAGTCAAAACAATGCAAGAGCGCTGGATAGGGAAATCTGAAGGGGTCACCATAGAGTTTGAAATAGTTGGTCTAAATAAGAAATTAAAGATTTTTACAACTTCTCCTCATACTTTATTTGGAGCTTCTTTTCTTGCGGTAGCAGCAGAGTACCCTATTGTGCAGGATCTTAAGGACAAAGAAATACGAGACTTTATTGATAACATAAAGGCAAAGGGAGAGAATGGCGAAAAAATAGGAGTTTACACCGGATTAAACGTCAAGCATCCATTTCTTGATAAGGAATTGCCGCTTTACATAGCGAATTTTGTGTTGATGGAATATGGGGAAGGCGCGATTTTTGGTTGCCCTGCACATGATCAGCGTGATTTTGAATTTGCACAGAAATATGATTTGCCGATTATTCCTGTAGTTCGTGAAGAGGGTGCACAAGCCACAGAGACCTTAAAAAAAGTATACACCGGCAATGGGGTAATGTTCAATTCTGAATTCTTAAACGGATTAACTGTCAGCAAAGCAAAGGAAGTAGCCATTAAAAAGCTTGAAGAAAAAGGAATAGGCAAGAAAACGATAAACTATCGTTTACATGATTGGGGAATTTCAAGGCAACGTTATTGGGGATGCCCTATACCTATAATATATTGTAAGGATTGCGAAACTGTTCCAGTGCCAGAAAAAGACCTTCCTGTGGTTCTACCTGCAGATGTAGAATTTACAAGTGGTGGCAATCCGCTGGATAAGCACCCAACTTGGAAATTCGTTGATTGCCCAAAATGTGGAAAGCAAGCAGAGCGTGAAACTGATACATTCGATACCTTTTTTGAGTCTTCCTGGTATTTTGCTGCATTCTGTAGTGAAGACAAATCAATAGATAAAAATGCATGTAATCGTTTTATGCCTGTTGATTATTATATAGGTGGGATAGAACATGCAATTCTGCATTTGCTTTACTCACGATTTTTCTGCCGTGCTTTAACCAAATGTGGCTATTTTGATATTAAAGAGCCTTTCTCTACTTTAATTACTCAAGGAATGGTCTGCCATGCAACTTATAAAGACGAAAATGGTAAGTGGCTATTTCCCGCAGAAGCAAAAGAGTTGATTGCACAAGGAGCTAAGGTTCAAGTGGGCAAAGTTGAAAAAATGAGCAAGTCGAAAAAGAACACAGTTGATCCAAATTTTATCATAGAAAAATATGGTGCTGATACTGCTCGCTTGTTTGTGTTGTCCGACACTCCTCCAGAAAAAGATATGGAATGGTCCGATGATGGCGTGGAAGGTTGTTTTCGTTATGTAAATAAATTGCAGCGTATGGTCATGCAGCTGAGACCTGTAAATATACACTATGATAATGAAAGTATTACGGGTGGACTTCTAGAGTACAGAAAAAAAATTCATAAACTCTTACACAGACTTACAGATGATTTGGAAAACTGCAGATTAAACTGTGTAGTGGCAAAATTTCGTGAGATGACGAATTTAATAGCTGAAATAGATGTAAAAACTGGAAAATCTCTTATTGATGAAGGTATATGTATATTAATTAGAGTAATCGAACCATTCATACCACATCTAGCTGAAAGCCTATGGCAAGAAATAGGAGGTCAACCTTGGCCAAAAGCTGATGAATCATTATTAGTTGACGATACGGTAACTATAGCAGTACAAGTCAATGGAAAGTTACGTGCAACAATTGAAGTGACAGTTAACTTACCCCAAGAAGAATTAAAAAAAATAGCGATAGACTCTGTGTCCAGTAAGATCGGTCAAAGCAAAGTTCGCACTGTATATGCTGTACCAAATAAGATAGTAAATATAGTTATATAAAAAATCCGAGTGTATCTGTTCAGGCAATGGCATCAACTTAAGGGAAAATATCAGTGATAGTGTATAAAATTTCTCTCTAAAATTTTTACCATTAAATTACCCAAAAGCTGCAATAAACAGCACTTTTGTTTCTGTTTTATAGTATTTTCAAAAGCGAATGATAAAGGTATAATATATTCTATACCGAGAATATGCACGAGCTCCAAGAGGAGAAAAAATATATGCTGATGTTCCAGGAAAAAAGTGGGAAAGAGTGAGTATAATAGGTGGATGGATTAAAAGAAGTTTATTGCACCAATGATCTTCACAGGAGGGTTTAATAAAGATGTATTTAATGTATGGTTAGAGCGAACCACAATTGCATGTTTCAATATATCAGAGTTACCGGTTGTTCCAAGCTCCTATACGAGGTCATCACATTTTGTGAGCCACACCGGTGGCAGAATCTGGGTCACGAGGTCTTCTTCCTACACTCCATGTAAGAGCAGAAAGTGCCTCAAAAGAACTGTCACCTATCAACTCTGAAAAGTTATTATCTTCTCTTGCTTTCAACCAAGCAATACTTATTCATATCATCTGGGTAAGGTCACAGTCATATAATAAAAGACCAAGGACGTAAGTATTTCTTTCCTTTTGCAGGAGGATATTGTCACTTATTTACTTAACAATTCAAAAAACTTGAAAGAATAAAGATAGCTATTGAAATTATCTTGATTTACATCAGTTATCCAAGTTTGACATTGAATACTTAACACTTCCTCTATTAACGCCTTTCTGTAATGTTTATCCAGATGAGACATTATATCATCAAGTAGAAGAAGTGGTGCCCTATTGTAATGAATACACCTTGCTTTTACACTGGATAAAATAATAGAAAGCAGTAATAACTTTTGTTCTCCAGTGGAGCACAGATTTATTGGTACGTTTCTTTTTTGACAAAAAACCCAAAAATTATCGTTATGCACACCAAGGGTTACTCTACCAGTCAATGAATCTTTTTCTCTGTTTTTCTTTAGACGATTCTGAAAATATTCTGCAGTATCGTCCAAAGTTAGCTGGCTGCTGAATTTCAAACTTGCCTTCGGAAAAAGCTTACTGGAATGGTTATCAATTGTATCTTGTAATATTTTTAAAACAGAAGATCGCATATGTAAAATACTAACTGCATTAACGGCCATTATGTTTTCAAGACTAGAGAACCAGTTTTTGTTCAAAATGTTCTCCCTCAATAGTTTACTTCGCTCATGTTTAGCTTTTCTATATTTCATGTAGCAGCAAGTGTAATTTTCTTCAAACAGTGAAACTATACGGTCTAAAAACTTTAATCTGTCACTTGGAGAATTAAGAAGAACATAGTCCATTTGTGGAATCAGCCATATTACATTGGATATCTTATACAGAGATGAATAACTTGATTGCGTTTTTCCATCAATTTGTATTAGTTTCTTATCAAAACTCTTTGCGATACCAATTGAATTAAAATCCGTTCCATTAAAAAAATCATAGTGCACTGCCCAATCTTCATTACTGAATCTATTTTGTATCTCACTGGCTTTTGCTTTTTTCATTCCATTGCTTTTAGCAAGCAACGAGATTGCTTCAAGTATATTAGTTTTACCAATACCATTTTCGCCAGTTATTACAACTGAGCTATCATCTGAATCCAGCTCAAAGTTTGAGTGGCTACGAAAATTATGTAATTTCAGCTTTTTTATGTAGCAATGGGTAGCCATTAACCTATTCTTTAGTTTACATTCTCCTTACTTCTTCCAGAACCTCATCAACATGCCCACTAACTTTTACATTTTTCCAAATCTTCACTACTTTACCTTTTTTATCTATTAAAAAAGTAGTGCGCTCTATTCCCATATACTTTTTGCCAAACATACTTTTCTCTACCCAAACACCATATTTTTCCAACATTTCAGCATTCTCATCAGAAACTAAAGAAAATGGCAGAGAATATTTTGCTTTGAAGTTAGCATGGCGCTTAACACTATCTTTTGATACACCAATTATCACTGTGTCAAAGGAAGAAAAATCATCTATTTTATCTCTAAAGCCTTTTGCCTCCATCCTACAACCCGGAGTATCGTCTTTAGGATAAAAATAAAGAACTACATTTTTTTTATCAAAAAATTCACTTAATGATAAATTTTCACCAGAATCTGTTGGTAAGCTAAAATCAGGTGCATTATTTCCTACTGTTAATTTCATATCTCGCTCCATTAATACCACTTCTGTGGTATTATAGTAGTATGGCACATTATTTCCTACTGTTAATTCCATACTTTGCTCCATTGATAACACTTTTATCTATAGTAGTATATTGTAGTTAGAGTATCAAATTTTATATATAGCTAACAGATAAGATTCTTGATGGGGGCTTATTGATAAGTTTCTGCCTTGTATCTTGTAAAAAGCATCTAATGCTTTAAGCTTAAGCATTGTAAGTCATGCTCATTAGTTTCCTCATCTCTTTGGCAATACAACAAAGGTATCCCAGACTGGGATGACACCCTACTTAACCGCCATACTGCCGCGGTATCTCTTAGCCGCTAACACATAGCGAAATGACGAAGTTATCGTCATGCCACCGCGAACCGTCATACCGCCGCGGTATGACGTAGGGAAACCTTTCTTGGGTTAGCTATAGAAACTCTCATCGCTGCCTTTTTGTTAACAGTGGTGTTGCTAATGCTAGACTTCAAGTTACTGCAAAAAAATGTTTTAAAACATAGTGATATCTTGACTTTATCTAGTTAATACTCCAAATTATAAAAAACAGATAGTTCTATGACGGCAAGTCTATTACAAGGCAAAAAGGGGTTAATAACTGGAATAATAAATAAGAGATCGATAGCATGCGGTATAGCAAAAGCTCTCTCAGAGCACGGGGCAGAACTTGCAATCACCTACCAGAATGAAATAATAAAAGAAAAACTATCACCAATAGCAGATGAATTAAATGTGGAGCTAATATTACACTGTGACGTTTCAAATGAAAAAATCATAGATAACGCTTTTGAAATAATAAAGAAAAAATGGGGTACTCTTGACTTTTTGGTGCATGCAATAGCATTCTCCGATAAAAATGAGTTAGATGGTAAATATGTCAATACTTCACTGAATAACTTCCTCAATGCAATGCATATATCGTGCTATTCTTTCACTGCTTTAGCGCAAAGAGCTGGAAAAATGATGTCAGGTGGTGGTAGTTTACTTACTTTATCTTATTATGGTGCTGAAAAAGTTATGCCAAACTATAACGTTATGGGTTTATGTAAAGCAGCACTTGAAGCAAGTGTAAAATATATAGCATGTGATCTCGGGCCACAAAATATCAGAGTAAATGCAATTTCCGCTGGTCCAATCAGAACTTTAGCATCTTCTGGAATAAGCGATTTTCACTTCATATCAGAATGGAATAGAAATAATTCTCCGCTTAGACGCAATGTTACAATAGAGGATGTTGGCAAGGCAGCGTTATACTTATTAAGCGACTTAAGTAGTGGCACTACTGGAGAAATTTTGCACGTCGATTCAGGATATAACGTTGTGGGAATGAAGGTGGTTGACTAACAAAGCACTAGTTCCTTCGGGTTCATACACAACTCTATCAGGAGTTTTGTGACTGTGATTGCAGAAAACATCGAACATAAAATTCCTATTGATAAAGTGACAGAAAAGCCTCTAATCGCTCCGCTGCCAATAATGAACATTATTCCTGCAGCAATTAATGTAGTGATATTTGAATCCAGTATTGTCTTTATAGCATTTTTAAACCCTTCTTCAATAGCACGTTCCACTCTCTTGCCAGATTTGATTTCCTCGCGAATTCGCTCAAATATTAAAACATTTGCATCCACCGCCATACCGACAGTGAGTGCAATACCTGCAATCCCAGGTAAAGTTAGAGTTGCTTCAAGCAGAGTGAGAATTGATAATATAAGAATTACATTAGAAAAAAGCGCAACAGAAGCTAATATACCTAATTTGCCGTAAGTGATAATTATAAATAAAGCCACGGCTATAATAGAGATTGTTGCTGCCATTTCCCCTGCCTTTATTGATTCTTCTCCAAGACTTGGGCCAATGTTTTTTTCTTCAATTATTTTAAGTGGTGCTGGCAGTGCTCCAGATTTTAAAAGTATTGCAAGTTCGCTTGCTTGTTTTTCAGTGAAATTACCGCTAATTTCTCCCTCTCCATTTAAAATTGGCTCACGTATTGTAGGTACTGTTAAGACTGTGTTATCCAGAACAATTGCAAAAGGTTTTCCCATATTTTCTTTAGTGATTTTCGCGAATCTTTTACTCGCTATGCTGTCAAATTTAAAATGCACTGTTGGTTTACCTAAGTGACCAAATCTAACTGATACGTTAACCAGCGAATCGCCACCTATTTCAGTTTTGCGGAATATTGGATAAGAATTACCTAAAGAATCCTTGAGCATGACAGTAGTTTCGTGATCTATATCCTGCACCTTGGCTATGTTAGTATTTGCCAAATGAAAAGTTAGTTTAGCAGTTTTGCCAAGCAGAGATTTTATCTGCTTGGTGTCTTCTACTCCAGGCACCTGCACTAATATTTTATTCTGTCCTTGTTTTTGAACGCTGACTTCCTTTGTGCCAAGCTTGTCCAAACGGCGCTGAACATTGTTTATTGATTCTGCAGCTACTTCACTGATCAAAGAATTTTTATAATGGGGTTTATACGAAATGAGAATTGAAGAATCTTTTCTATTTAGCTCTAAATTTGGATTTATCGCATTAATCAACACAGATGCTTTTTTATAATCATCAATATTATTTAAAGTTACAACGCTATTTTGTACGTTAGATTCAATATTTTTTGTTAGCAATGTCTCTTTTATCTCACCTGCTAGCATGCTTAGCTTTTCCTTAAAATAGAAATCTAAGTCTATGTTTAAAAGCAAAGATGCCCCTCCTTTCAGGTCAAGGCCTAAGTTTATTCTTTTTTTCGAAATAAAAAGCTTATTATCAAAGAGATTTGGCAGTGTTATGTATAAAGCAAGTAAACAAATGCATAACACTGAAAAAGATTTGACTATAAGCCTGTTGTACATAAGTTGTAGGTTTAAAATTATAATAATTGATTGTAGACTAATTTTATGTACTGTTTAAGTTAAATTTAGATACATGTTAATCAGAATAGGTACCAGAGGAAGCAGTCTTGCAGTTGCCCAGGCTTTGGAAGCAAAACAAAAGTTGCTGGACTCTTTTCCTAACTTATCTATTGAAATTGTTAAGATAAAAACTTCTGGAGATAAGTATGCAAACGCAAATCTTGCTGAAATAGGAGGTAAAGGATTATTCATTAAAGAAATTGAGGCTGAATTGCTCGAAAATAATATAGATATGGCAGTTCATTCGCTAAAGGATGTGCCTGCGTTTTTTTCAGGGGGTTTAACAATTCCTTGTGTTTTAGAAAGGCTAAGTCCATGCGATGCGTTTATTTCTCATAAACACAATAGCCTTGAGTCTTTGCCACAGCAGGCTACTATTGCCACTTCTTCAATAAGAAGAAAAGTTCAGTTGTTAAATGTTAGACCAGATTTAAATATAGTACCGCTACGTGGAAATATAACAACTAGATTGCAAAATCAAAGTTTTGATGGAATAATTTTAGCTGAAGCTGGACTTATAAGATTAGAAAAGCATCACTTAATTATAGAGGTATTGCCACCAAAAGTTATGTTAAGTGCAGTGGGACAGGGAGCGATTTGTATTCAATGTAGAAGAAATAATGTAAAAATTATCGATCTTTTAGAAAAAATTAATAATAATATGTCTTTTATAAGAGTGAAATCAGAGCGCAGTTTTATGAAGACAGTGAATGGTTCATGTTTTACACCACTTGCAGCTTTGGCTGAATATGTGAACGGAAATATGCTACATCTTTGTTGTATGTTAGCAAGTGGAAAAAATATATACTTCACTGAGCGCACTTCATTTATAGAAGATGCGGAGAAAATGGGTATGGATGCAGGACTAGAGTTGAAATCAAAATGCTTATAAGCTTACCTAAAGTACGTGGAGTCTATCGTTATGACATCTTAATGTCTAAAGCGACGTGGTTAAACGTCGGTGGACGAGCTGATGTGTTATTTAAACCATGTGATATTGAAGATTTAACATACTTGATTAAAAATACTGAACTGCCAGTTAGTGTTATTGGTGCAACATCCAACATAATAGTACGAGATAGTGGCATTCGAGGAATAACAGTAAAATTAGGTAAGGAGTTTGCATATATTAAAAGTAAGGGTAACAACTCTATTGTTGCAGGTGGTGCTGCGCTGCTCAGGAACCTTGCTTACTTTGCAGGAGAGCAACAAATTAGTGGACTCGAGTTTCTAGTTGGAATTCCAGGAACAGTTGGTGGCGGAATAGAAATGAATGCAGGTGCGTATAGTAGTGACATCGCAAGCGTTGTACAATCCATAAAAGCAGTGAACCTAGAGGATGGAAACCTATATAAGTTCTCCAGCGAAGAAATGGGGTATTTTTACCGTGGACATAGCCTAAAAGGAAATTGGATTTTTGTTGAAGCTGAGTTTAAAGGAGTAAACTCAGAGTATGAGCTTATATTGCAAAGGTTAAAGGAAATTGTTGAGAAAAAAAATAAAAGCCAGCCAATGAGAGGAAAAACTGCTGGGTGCATATTCAAAAATCCAAAAAACTACCGAGCATGGGAGTTAATTGATAAATCTGGCTGCCTAGGATTAAATATTGGTGGAGCTAGAATCTCTAAGAAACATTGTAACTTCTTGCTCAATTACGATAATGCAACTGCATCTGACTTGGAAAACCTTGGCAACAGAGTAAAAGATGCAGTAAAGGATAAATTTAATGTTGAACTTGAGTGGGAGATAAGGGTTTTGGGTAGCGCTATTAGACAGTTTTTATAGCTTCTGTATATTCTAATTTTTTCTAATGACTCAGCATGATCGTAACCTTTCACACTTAATTAAACAGAATAAATTCTGTAATTTTGGGATGTTGAAAATTTACCTTACGTTGTTATTCCAGCGCATAACGCTGAAATCCAGATTTATAGAAACGAAAAAACTTACTTGACAAGCCTCGCCAGCCCCCTTACCATGATAGTGAAGGTATTCAGTTATCTTCATCTGTGCAGATTAAATAGCAAGAAAACAACGTAGTTGGCGTCTTATTTTTAATTTTTTGCACTATGTGCACCTTATGTCTTCACAACATTTCTGGGTTTTTACCTATACAAGCTGAAACGCGCTTATAAGTCGTTTAAGACAGTATAGTAC
>NZ_JAPQLJ010000054.1:14052-33171 GCF_028982115.1 Wolbachia endosymbiont of Drosophila tsacasi
ATAGTACGCCAATTTGCAGGATTAGAGAGTGACAACTAGCTAACACGGGGTTTCTTTTGCCTTTTTTTCTGCTTAGTAAATTTCTTAAACATTTTAGCTAAGGTTAGTTGCACTTAAAAGCAGCTAAATTGCAGTGTTTAAGACCTAAAAAACGCCAATACAGAAAATAGACAATGACCAGGGCTTCTTTTGCCTTTTTTTTCGCTTGGTAAATTTCTTAATGTTTGTAACTAAACGACAACCGTCATCCCGCTACGAGTTAGCGGCTAAGAGATACCGCGGCGGTATGACGTAGAACTGCTGTCATTCCAGCGCGTGACGCTGGAATCTAGAAAAAAAGAAGCTGGATCCAAGTAGTCAGAGCACTGGGATGACAAGAAAGGAGCACTGGAATGACAGGAGAAGAAGGTTACTTAGATGGCAGGGAGGAGCTACTTGAATGACGGTGTCGGTAAACTTAGAGCTATAATAACTATTTGCCTTTTTTCTACTTAAGTTTGGGTTATGCAAAAAGTCTAATAGAGCGAAATATGGAAGACAAAAGATAAGTGCATTCTACGCAGCATCGCTAATTAATAATATCTTTATTATTGTATGAGATAGGTAATTTAGCATTTATAAATTTGTAATGTGTTACGCATAGCTCAAAGAAATAAGGTTTACTGGTCACACGCTGCAGCCAATACCACAACACTAGGATCTATGTTTGTCTGCATGTTAATTTGCATTGTGATTTTATGGAGGTCTTCTGTTACTTATGCTAGTGAAAATTTGGAGATACAGAAGGCCTTTGATAATGTTGTCAAGCATATAAAAGCTGATAAAAAATATAAAGATCTTGATGTTATTGAGAGAAAAAGTGACAAATTTAATATCAAAATTGCGCAGAATTCTGGCAAGAGTTTTGACATATACTCTACTTTAAGAAAAGCAAAAGATTCCTTTGAGTCAGGAGATAATGAAACAGCTATTTCTCTCCTTAATCAGATTACCGCAAAGTTTCCTTATCATAAAAATGCTTTAATTGGATTGGGAAACATTTATTACGCTAATAAAGAATACAAAAAAGCTGTAGAGATTTACATAAGACTGTTAAAAGAATACCCTAGTAACCCTTATATATTAAAAAATTTTCTGACGATAATCTCACAATATGATCCTGATCTGGCGTTGAGTGAAATGTTGAAATTGTATGATATACATAAAAATTATGCTCCTTTATTAGCAAATTTAGGTCTGATTTATATGAAAAAGGAGGATTATGTAAAAGGCAAAGAGTATATGATAACTGCCATTTCCCTTGATGAACACAATATTTTTTATACCTATAATTTAGCTGTTATTCTAGATAAACTTTCAGATTTTAAAAATGCTACAATATTCTACTTAAAGTTGTTGAACATGGCTATAACTTCGAAAGATGTGAGCGAAAAAATACCTTTATGCAAAGTGACAGCAAGACTAAAATTTATAAAACTTCACAGCATGTACTCAAAGATTTCATAAAAGCTTATAGCTTACCTAAATCTAATTTATCGCTATTTTTGTTTACAATAATAATATTGAGCTATAGAATTAGATTAAAGGGGCAATTAGCTCAGCTGGTAGAGCATCTCGTTTACACCGAGGAGGTCGGCAGTTCAAGTCTGTCATTGCCCATTTGCTTAACTGAATGTTAATATTATTAATTACTTCAATCAAAATATAGAAAATGCAGGATAATATAGTACCAATCTCAATAGTAAAAGAGCTGGAAGATTCTTATCTCTCCTACGCAATGAGCGTTATCATAAGCCGGGCTATACCTGACGTACGAGATGGATTTAAACCTGTTCATAGGCGCATATTATATGCAATGTCAAGGGCTGGATACGATGCTGGTAAGCCATATAAAAAGGCGGCTCGTATAGTAGGGGATGTAATGGGGAAATATCACCCACATGGTGATGCAGCTATTTACGATTCCTTGGTTAGAATGGCCCAAGATTTCTCTCTTCTTTTACCACTTATTGATGGGCAAGGTAATTTTGGTTCGATAGATGGAGATCCACCAGCTTCAATGCGATACACAGAAGCAAAGCTTCAGAAGGTGTCACACTTTTTACTAAATGATATTGACGAAGATACAGTTGATTTTAGGCCAAACTATGATGGAAATGAAACAGAGCCTGTTGTACTGCCTGCAGAATTTCCGAATCTATTGGTAAATGGTGCAAGCGGTGTTGCAGTTGGTATGGCAACCAATATTCCTTCTCACAACCTTAGAGAAATAATAGATGCTTGTATGTTATATATAGATAATCCTGAAGTTACTTTGGATGAGTTACTTGAAGTGATGCCAGGGCCGGATTTCCCAACTGGGGGAATGATTCTTGGAAGGTCTGGAATAAGATCAGCATTTGCAACGGGTCATGGATCAATTGTTGTGCAAGGCAAGACTCACATGGAAGACCTGCCACAAGATAGGCAAGCAATAGTGATTGATGAAATACCTTACCAGGTAAATAAAGTAAAATTAATTGAGAAGATAGGTGAGCTTGTAAAAGAAAAAAGAATTGATGGCATAACAGAAATTAGGGATGAGTCTGATAAGTCTGGTATTAGGGTAGTAATTGACCTCAGAAGAAATGCTGAAGCAAGTTTTATACTTAATCAAATATTGGGACTAACTCCACTAAGAAGTAGTTTTAGTGTTAACACTTTAGTTCTGAACAACAACAGGCCTGCTTTGATGTCATTAAAAGAGATCATAGCTGCTTTTGTTGATTTTAGAAAAGAAGTATTAATCAGGAGAACAGAATTTCGTCTAAGAAAAACGAGGGAAAAAGCTCATATATATATAGGACTCTACATTGCGGTCTTGAGCATAGATGAAGTGATAAAAATCATCCGTGGTGTAAAAGATCCTACGGAAGCAAGTAGAGAACTTTTAAATAAAGAATGGAAAACTTCAGCTGAGATAAACACAATTATTGGATTAATCTCAGACAGCACGAGCTTTTTGAAAGACGGAGTGTATAGATTAACTGAGCTGCAAACGAAAGCTATTCTTGACATGAAATTGCAACGTTTAACAGGCCTTGAAAAAGATAAATTAGAAGCTGAGCTAAGTTCAATGATCAACCTGATAAAAGAATATATCGCTTTTCTTGGCTCAGGAGAGAAGTTGATGAAAGAAATAAAAAACAATCTACAAGAAATAAAGAACAGATTTGCTGTGCCGCGAAAAACTTCAATAGAGGAATCAGATACGGATATTGAAGCTGAAGATCTAATTCCACAAGAGGATATGGTGATAACTGTAACTATGAATGGTTATATCAAGCGTGTGAAGCTTTCTCATTATAGAACTCAGCGTCGTGGTGGAAAAGGAAAGCTAGGACAAGGATTAAAAGAAGAGGATGTAACCACAAAGTTATTTGTTGGGAATACCCACACTAGCCTTTTATTCTTTTCTAATATTGGCCGAGTTTATAGATTAAAAGTTTATAAGTTACCTCTTGCAGAGCCAACTGCACGTGGAAGAGCACTTGTTAATATATTCCCGCTTAGCGATGGTGAAACTATAACTAATATAATGCCATTACCAAGTGAAAATGACGAAAATCAAAACATAGTTTTTGCTACTGCTCATGGGAACATAAGGCGCAACTCTTTAGCGGATTTTTACTATATTCCAAGCAATGGAAAAATAGCAATCAAGCTCGATGAAGGAGATAAGTTAATATCAGTTAAAGTATGCAATGAAATTGATCATGTTTTTCTTTCAACAAGATTCGGCAAAAGTATCAGATTTGTTGTAAGTGATGTGCGTCAATTTAAAAGTCGCAATTCAGATGGCGTAAGAGGTATCAAACTTGCAAAGAATGACAGCGTGATATCTATGACCATATTAAATGGGATAGGTGTAGCAACAGAAACAAAAGAACTTTACTTAAAAGTTCCACTTGCAAAAAGACTGGGGACTGCAATTAATAACTCCATTGATTCTAAATTGGAAAAGACTTTGAATGATTTAGGAATAGATAATGAATTATTCTTAAAACTTGCAGTGAATGAGGAGTTTATATTAACTATTACCGAAAATGGCTTTGGTAAAAGAACTTCTGCGTATGAGTATAGAATAACTAACAGGGGTGGTGTTGGTATCACCAATATTCTTACTACCAACAGAAACGGTAATGTTGTTGCTAGTTTTCCAGTTGAGCAGGGTGATAATATCATGCTTATTACAGATAAAGGAAAGTTAATTCGTATTTCAGTAAATGATATCAGAATTGCAGGACGTAGCACTCAAGGAGTCACTCTGTTTAAAACAGAGAGTAGAGAAAAGGTGGTGTCAGTAGCGAAAATTGAAGATCCTGATTCCACTGAAGATAGTATTTCTGAAGTTGAAAACTCTATCTCTTCTCAACTGTAGTACAGGTTAAACAAAAAGCGCAAGTTTTTGTTGATTAATACGCAGTATTTAATTTAAAATATGTACTTATGGCTAAGTAGAGATCAATGGATAAAAATTTAACTAAAAATAAAAAACCACTGGCAAACAAAGAGGATAAAAAAAAACCTCCCGTTAAAGATCTTACTAAAAATAAGGGTAGGAGAGATTTTATAACATTAACTACATGCGCTATGGCGGGTATAGGAGCTGCAAGTGGACTTTGGCCACTGGTTAAGTCTATGAATCCTTCTGCTGAAGTTCTAGCAACTTCCACAGTGGAGGTGAATTTGTCTGGAATTCAGGAAGGACACGGAGTAAAAGTAAAGTGGCAAGGTAAACCAGTATTCATTCGTAGACGCACAAAGCAAGAAATTGAGGTTGCAAGAGCTGTGAATGTAAAGAACTTGAGGGACCCTGAGTCAGATGAACAGAGAGTACGTGAAGGAAAAGATGAATGGTTAATCATGATCGGAATATGTACACATCTTGGGTGTGTACCGGTTGACCATGCTACAAGAGATGGTAATGGTTGGTTCTGTCCTTGCCACGGTTCATATTATGATACATCAGGCCGAGTAATTGGGGGGCCTGCACCAAAAAATATGGTTGTACCTGATTATTTTTTTCCCAGTGAGAATGTTGTGGTAATTGGCAAGAAGGCTTAACGGAACTCGTTAAAAAAAACTCACAGGATCAACATCTATTATCACTGCAATACTCGAATTCAAGTTACAATTTTTAATCCAACATTTCAGCTTTTTTTGTATAGATAGACTGTGCTTATTGTGTATTTTTAGCAACACCCTATACCGATACTTATTATTTAAGAAATTTATTGCTGCTGGTGATGGACCAAGAATTTCAAATTCCTTTTTGTCTACACCTACATTTTTTTCCTGGATACAAGTAGTTGAGCTACTTGGATAACGGAGAAGAGATTTTACTATTTCATTCGCTGCTTTTTGTGTCGCAATCTGATTCTTACCACAAATTATAAGCGCTATTAATCTGCTAAATGGTGGCATTTTGGCTTCACGTCTTGACTTAAGTTCAATTTCATAAAATGAGTCCCTTTTTTGATGTAGCAATGCTTTTATTATTGAACTTTCAGGATTATTGGTTTGCACTATTACCATTCCTTTTTCATTGAACCTTCCTGACCTGCCTGCAACTTGGTGCAACAATTGATACGTCTTTTCTGCTGCTCTTAAATCAGAATTTTCGAGGCTCAAATCTGCATTTATTACTCCAACCAAAGTTAATTTAGGAAAATTGTGCCCCTTAGCAATTATTTGTGTGCCGATTATAATGTTCACCTCTTCTTTCAGTACCAAGTCAATTACGTTACTAACCGACTTCTGATCGCTGCTTATCATCGCAGTTTTTGCGTTTGGTATTAATTTCACCATTTCTTCAAGTAACCTTTCAATTCCTACGCCATAAAGGGAAAATGACTGTTCACTCTGGCAATCAGAGCATTTTTCTGGGAGTTTTAATTGATAAGAGCAATGATGGCACAAAAGAGCATTTTTTTTCTTGTGATATGTAAGCCAAACAGCACAATTTAAGCAGGAAATTTTATATCCACACTTTTTACAAACTGCCAGTTGTGCATACCCTCGGCGATTTAAAAAGAGCATAACCTGCTGTTTTTTCTCTATGGTTTGTTTGATGCTTTCAAAAAGCTCAAAGGAGATCCATTGCTTGTTGTTCCTCATATCTACTACTTTAATGAGTGGCAATTCTGCACCACCGAATCGCTTAGTTAGCTTTACATGATTGTAATTCCCGCTTTTAACATGATGAATCGTTTCAAGCAGTGGAGTTGCTGATGATAAAATAATCGGAATATTTTCAAATTTGGCTAAGATTATCGCCATATCTCGAGCATTATATATAATTCCCTGTTCTTGCTTAAAAGATGAATCATGCTCTTCATCAACAATAATCAATTTTAGGTTTTTATAAGGCAAAAAAAGTGCTGATCGTGCACCAATAATTATCTGCGCATTTCCACTTGCTATATTGAGCCAATTATTCCGGCGAGTTTTTGGAGTGAGCCTTGAGTGCCATTCAACTAAGTTTTTTGATATCTGACCGCGAACACGATTTACCAATTGTGAAGTTAAAACAATTTCAGGCAAGAGGATTAGCGCTTGCGCATTACCCTCTCCTGGTGTCATTCCAGTGCTTGACACTGGAATCCAGGTTTTGATCGAAAATGTTGTATAGTGTGCTTGTTTAAAATCAATTTTGCTGGATCCCAGACTGGGATGACACCCTCTTGGTAGACCCCAATCACAATGTTCGTACATTTGTGTCTCTGGGCACTGGGATGGTAAAGTCTGAGCAGCATTTGGAACGGCAGTGTAATTCTTAATCAATTGTGCAATCACAGACAAATAAACTTCCGTTTTTCCAGATCCTGTCTCACCGTCAAGCAAAGTCACTGAATACTCATTCAAACTGCTTATTATTTTATCGCTAGCTATCTGCTGTTCAGGACTCAATTTGCAGCTTATTTCACTTATTTCCTGCTTTTGTTCAACACAAACCAATTTGTCTATTTGGTTTACTTTTAACACTCCTCCCATTATCACTTTGGTAAGCATACCAATAGGTATTAAGTTATACTGCGCAACCCACTCTGCAAATGCGATCAATTTTGGTCTAACATTTGGTAAATCGATTTTTTGCTCAATAAATTTTAATTCTCGGTTACTTTTATCACTATATTTCCAAACTATTCCGATCAAGCGTTTTTTGCCAAATGGCACCACTACGTAATCTCCAACTGAAACTTCAGTATTTTCTTCAACTGCATATGAAAATAACTGATCAATTGGAAGTGGTAGTAATACATCAACTGTTCTTGTCATAGCAGCCTAAGTTTAGCACTGTTTTGAAAATATTCGTTTTGATTTTTTCCTTCAAATCAGGGTCAGAGTTTATTATGCCTTCTATATCTTTCCTAATTTGCTCTGATTGCTCTTTTGCAAATTCTATCTGTTTTTCTATATATTCTCTGGCTTTTCCTATGGCATTCTGCAAGAGGTACTTGTTTGCATATCGCTTAAATTGCGCTCAATTGCTCTTAGCTCTTTTAATTCTTCCTGCTTTTGTGAAACCACACACTCTTTTACCCCATTGTTTTTTGCGATGAATTCAGCATATTTTTCCAACAGTTTTGCATCTAATTTATCGGTTTTTGCAAAGTGATTGCAGGCTTTTGCAAATGCATATGCCCGATTTGGGTGAGCTCTATGAACAGTTATGTTATACAACTTTATTACAAGTTTCTCATAACCTCCTGTTTACACATAACTTAACAAACACATTAGCCACTTTTGACTTTATAAACTCAGATATAGCTGTCTCTACATTTTCTATACGCTGATGATGATTATGAAAAAGCTAGATTCCAGACTGGAATGACACCACTTGTTGTAAACTCACTTTTTCTTGATTTTTTGGTTTATCTTGTCTACCTGTTTTGCCATTCTGCTGAACGGATACATCCGAGTAGCACACCCTTTACTTTGTGGGTATACTTTTTTTGACATGTGGTTATATCTTTTTTAATATAAAGGATATATACTTATGCATTATATATTTTTTTGTATGAGGAGTTATATGAAAATGAAGAGATTATGCGTTTTGGCTGTGTTGCTTACTGCATCTCTAGCAGGTGCAGCTAATAATAGTGCAAGTAAGTCAGGTGCAAGTAAGTTAGAAGATCAGTACTATGCAGGTTTAAACTTTGGTGCTGGATGGGGTAGTGGCTTTGTAATGAAACCTAGCGTTGTTTTTGGTTATCATCATGACAAAAACTCTAAGTTTGAACTTGAGGTTCTTGCTAACATGAGTGATATTGCTAAGGATACAAGGAAAATAGGGGCTAGCTTATTGGCAAATTATCGTTATTACCCTGACCTTGATATTGATCCCGTTAAGCTATATGTCAGCGGAGGTTTAGGAGGATACCTACAAGTAATACCTTTTGGCTCTGTTAAAGAAAGTGCATCTCCAGAAGGGGGTGGAGCTGCTGCAGAGAAGAAGGAATCTGTAGTAGATAAAATACTGAGTTCTATTTCCTATAAACTGAAGGTTGGTGTTGATTATGAAATTGCCCCACAGATAGTTGGTACAGCTGGTGTCACCGCAGGCGGGCAACTAAGTCATATAAAAGCAAAACAAATACCAGATGCAATTCTGGAGGTAGGAATACGTTATAATTTTTAATGCTGCTACTTAGTTCATAAAGGTAGAGACAATGTTGAGGATGAAATAAATAGCATTAAAAAAATCTGGAAATATATGAGATATTTTTCGAATATGGTTTTGAACGTTAACTATAGATTAGAAAAATGATAAGAAAGAGGGTAAACTCCAGTATCTGTAACCGTTCACGGATTGTGAGAATGAATAAAGAACTAGGTCCAAAGTATGATGGTATGGATTTAGTATAAATAATTCAGGATGCTTGTGTCCACTGGTTACATATAAATTCATAAGGTTTTGAGAGTTTTGAGTCTTTTTGTATAATATAACAAAGTTGTAAAGGTGTAACCATAATTCCTCCTTCGATGGCAATTTCTTATATATCATACCATCACACTTTGGACCTAAGCACTCCGTTCAACAAGCTAGAACTGCTATATTTGAATACATAGAAATTTTTACAAAAAACAGCGTAGGCATTCTGCTATTAATTATTGCATTCCTGAACATTGTGATTCATCATTCTTTTTGTAAAAAATTTTCTTAACTTTCTCTCCACTTTTTCTGGGTAAGGTCACAGAATTTTTTACTGGAAATCTTAATTTTGTCTTAGCAATAAATCAACTTAAGGTCATAATATCTTGACATTTATTTAATGTTGCTATATAATAGCTATGTACACTTTGTGTACTATAGCAATAAAATTACCTTGTAATAGGTGTATTGGACCCGAGGGCAGTACTCGGCGTCTCCACCATTTTTTTTTATTTATACGGGGACGAATAAGGATCGACATGCATAGTAAAGATGGTAGCTTTGCTCGGTTAGACACCACCGCTAAGAGTTCATAATTTAAATGCAAACGATAATTTTGCTGCTGAAGACAATGTTGCAATAGCTGCTTAATTTAAGCACTATAACTTCATTGCTATAAGCACGGTTCAGGGAACACCGGGTAACAGAAGTTCCCCAAAAGTTTATGTATGTGAAAGTTATATGGAGCAAACAGATTACAAAAAATTGCTTAATTCTGCTAAGTTTCAAGTTATCAAAAAGACTTTAGATATTATATCAGGTAATGGTTTTACCCCTTACTTAGAAATATTATTTTTCACATATTTTAATGGTGTGACCATGCCAGATCGTTTAAAAAAGTCATACCCTACTCAAATGCTTATTATATTACAGCATCAATTCTATGATTTAAAAGTTTCTGAGGATAAATTTAGCGTCAGTTTGAGTTTTCAAGGAAAACAAGAGCGAATTACTATACCGTTTTTTGCTATTAGTGAGTTTCGTGATAAAATTTCAGGAGATGTTTTAATATTTGACAAAATCAGTATCGATTCTGATAAAGAATACAAAAGTGAAAAATGTACTGAAAAATTATCAAACAGTAGTATTATATCCATAGATCAACTGCGTGATAAGTAATTGCTCATCTTTGTAAACAAAAAATATTAATAGAAAGAAGTGGTCTAACTTAAGTAATAGAATAGAGACCGCAGATAAATATGCTAAATCTTTATTAACGCAGATGGCAAAATTTTTCTTACATATCATCAACTTTCTTTATTGAAAAATTCAGAAAAATGTTGTACAGTTGTTACAGTAGTAGACTTTGGTAAAACTTATGGCAGATTCAGGAATTAGTATAACCTTCGATCCAAAAACTTCACATAACCTTGCTAAGTTAGCTGAAATCACCAAGGAATCCGTTCAAGAACTAGCAAAAAGGTTAGTCATAGAAGGAATCGAGTGCGAAGTAGAAGATATTGCGTTATATAAAACTGTTAAGGAATGTGAGGATGTAGACTGGAGCACAGTGCTATCTGAAAGGGCGAGGACGTAAACTGGAATACGATATTGTCTACTCAAAAAACTTTACTGAAAGAGATTTTCCAAATCTTCCAAAAACGATAAGGTCAAGAATTACAAAAGCGATAAATGAGCGGCTTACAACTGACCCAATTAAATTTGGTAAACCATTACGTGGCAGACTAAAAGGATATAGAAGAATAAGAATTAGTGATTACCGAGTTATTTATACTGTAAATATTGCAAAACATAAGGTGTTTGTTGCCACAGCAGGACACAGAGAAGACGTCTATAGTAAAATGCCTTTAGATTTACTGCTATAAACAATATATATTTTTATACACCACTCCTTCCTCCTACCTTAGGTGCAGCTCAAAAAATGAAGTTTTTTTTGGTTCAGCAAAAATAACATTTTGAGTTTGAAAAGGCTAAATACTTGTCTTTTATATATCTTTCGTGTAATAGATATGTATGCATCCAATCATATATCTACTCAACACGTTACTTGATCTTTATAGCTTCATTCTAATATGTTGGGTTGTCTTAAACTGGCTGGTTAAACTTAATATGGTGAACATATATAATGAAACTGTCAGTAGCATAATGCACATTTTGAACCAATTGACGTATCCACCATTAAAGATTATTAGAAGATATATACCACCGTTCAATGGATTAGATTTATCTATAATGATATTGCTAATAACAATTCACTTTGTAAAATATACAGTAGCTTACTACTTTAGGTAGATGTTAAAAAAATATCTAAAATCAGCAATATATCTATCCCTTTTAATATATGTATATATATCAGTTTTTAGCTACAACTATAAAGATCCTTCCTTAAACACGGCTACAAATAAGGAAGTGACAAATTTAGGTGGAATAGTAGGTTCATATTTAGCTGATATATTGGTTCAATTTCTTGGATTAACTAGTGTTACAATAGCTACAACCATAGTTTACTTGTTGATCTTCAGGCCAGCAAAAAGGCTGCTGAAAATTCTCTATTTAATATTAATCAATTTAGGGATATGTGCTATATTACCACAACTTTCGCTAGGCATCACTGCAAGGTACAGACACAGTGGAATAATAGGGAATGCACTCGTTAATAACTGCCCGTTTTATGTATTTGTGATAGTAACATCAATAGGTCTTGTAGGATCGGTTGGTTGGAAGAGAGCAATTTACTCTCTATTCTTCTTATGTAAAAAAATAGCTTGCTTATTTGTAAATGTTCCATTCTTCAGATCACATAAAACTGCTGAATATTCAGTTGCACCATTAGTAGTAGAAGAAAAACATAGAACTAAAATCACTACTAAACAACAACCAAAAGAAAGACAGAAAAAAGCTACCGAAGAAATTTTTAAACCTTCCAGTGAGTTCGAATTTCCAAGCATTCATTTACTTTCTAAAGCAGAGGAGTCTTTGCAGAGAAAGCAGCTGAATGAAATGGAGAGCAATAAAAATTTATCTCTGCTAGAACAAGTCCTGAGTGATTTTGGCGTGCAAGGAAAAATTATCAGTGTATGCTATGGGCCGGTTGTGACTTTATACAAACTTGAACCACAAGCTGGTACGAAATCTGCAAGAGTAATTGGCCTTGCAGATGACATTGCACGTTCGATGAGTGCACTCTCTGCACGTATTTCAATAATTCGTGGGCAAAATGCTATGGGAATAGAGTTGCCGAACAAGGAACGAGAAATTGTAATGCTGCGTGATTTGCTTGAATCACCAGAATACCAGAATGCAAACTTAAATCTCCCAATTGCGCTTGGCAAAGAAATAAGCGGAAAACCAGTTATTGCAGATCTGACTAAAATGCCCCACTTGCTCGTTGCTGGAACCACAGGGTCGGGTAAATCAGTTGCGATTAACACTATGATTCTTTCACTCGTTTATCGATTAAGTCCTGATGAATGTAAGATGATAATGATCGACCCAAAAATGCTTGAGCTTTCAATATATGATGCAATACCGCACCTAATGGCGCCAGTAGTAACAGAGCCAAAAAAGGCTGTTATTGCTCTTAAGTGGATAGTGAAAGAAATGGAAAATCGCTATCGCATGATGTCGTATTTAAATGTACGCAATGTAATAAACTATAACCAAAAAATCACAGAAGCAATGAATAGTGGAATAGAATTGGAGCGCGTTGTGCAGATTGGCTTTAACTCAACAACAGGCAAACCTTTGTTTGAAAAAATACCAATCAAGATGGAGACATTTCCGTATATTGTAGTGATCGTGGATGAAATGGCAGATTTGATGCTTGTTGCTGGTAAAGATATAGAATGCTCTATTCAACGTTTAGCGCAAATGGCCAGAGCTGCTGGAATACACATCATAATGGCAACACAACGCCCATCTGTGGATGTGATCACAGGTGTGATAAAGGCGAACTTTCCAACAAGAATCAGTTTTGCTGTTACTTCTAAGATAGATAGCCGTACAATACTTGGCGAACAAGGGGCTGAACAATTGCTCGGTATGGGTGATATGCTCTACATGGCTTCTGGTGGTAAGATTATTCGAATTCATGGCCCATTTGTGAGCGATGATGAAGTGCAAAATATAGTTGATCATCTGAAAATGCAAGGTGAGCCAAACTACATGGAAGAAATTACCAAGGAAGATGAAAATTCTTCTGTGGAATCAGAAGGTGAAACAGAGGATGAAGAAAACGACCTCTACAATCAAGCAGTGGCCATCATTCAAAGAGATCAAAAAGTTTCAACCAGTTACATTCAGCGACAACTTAGAATAGGCTATAACAGAGCTGCAAATATTGTTGAAAGAATGGAAAAAGAAGGTATTGTCAGCGCACCAAGTTACTCAGGAAAGAGAGAGATATTGGTTGAATAGCAACCTTGTAATACATTAACTTAAGTTTTCGCACTTTCAAAAAGCAAGTCAAACAAAATTATTAAAAGGTCAATACATAATGACAGTTAATTTAATAATAATTTAAACATTGGGAATGTAAAATTATAATATATTAATTAACTAGGGGGTTAAAGATGGTAAAAGAATGGATTCGCGGTAAGCTAGGTATACTAGAGAATGAAAAGGCAATCGCAAATAACGCAGCAATTGATGCAGCGCAGGCAACGGACATTGCAAATAACACGGCAATCAATGTAGCGCAGTCAGAGGAAATTGCAAAGCTGGGAGAGGCAGTAGCAGATCAACAAAATAATGATAGCTTGTATAGCAGTCAGTGCTGTCGCTGCAGTAGCGTTAACTTGTTTTGTTGCATTCTGTATCTGGAAGGGAAATAAACTTAACAAGGAGAAAGAAAAGAACTTGTCTAAAGATACATCAGACGCAAAACTTAATAATGCAGATTACGCTGGTATTCCTGAAAAACTGGATAACTCAACAGCGGAAGGCTTACAAAAATTTTCAAACGATATAGCTGCATAACACTCTTCTTGAGGAGGTGTTACGCAACTTGTAACACCTTACTCTTCTCTCAGCCTATGTAGGTTTTTTGATAGCAAACATATCACTTTTTAGAAAAATACTTGTAACATATTATTGTAAAGTTAGTAAAGATTCTGGTTTACTTAAAGTTTGTTAATTGCTATCTTTTAAAACACGATATTTACTATAGCACCATATGCTTAGGATTCTTTCTAAAGTTTTGTTTATGTTAATGTTTTTGGTTGCTAGCTTTTTTATTGTGCATAGTGCTGGAGCTAAATCTAAGCTCAGTAAGAGATACATACCTCCTGGTAACCCTGGTGGTGCAAACTTTCATACAGATGAGGATTTTGCTGAATCATATAAACTGTATGAGAAGCGTAGGGAGCTCCTCAAGAAAAAAAAGTCACAAGATCGAGCTATAAATAAAGAAGATCTAATCAAAAAATTAAAAGAGAAAAAAATTGCTAGTCTTGATAATGAGCCAAATGACATGGAAGCGTGCATAGTCGACGATGAAGAGAGCGCTGTGATAAATCAGCATGGTATTAATATCGCACGTTTAAAGGGTGCTGTATTTATAGATCAAGAGCCAGTTTTCCAGTATGAAAGTAAGCAGCATGAAAATGAACAACAAGAAGGGAAGAAAGTTACTTCAACACGAGAAAAGAAAGTTTCTCCTATAAATATCACTATAAAAGAAACTCCATCAAGAAGAACGTGCTCACGTGATTCTATTGCTAATTTGGATAACGTAGATGCTTATAGTTTGAATAGTTCAAGTTCATTTGGCAGCGTAGCTGACACAGTAAAATAGTATCACAATATTGGCCATTAATAATATGCTAGATAAAGACCTGATATTGAATGACGATGCATATGAATTATCGCCAATTTCCAGGCACAAAACTCATGTTGTAGAAGTTGGAAAAGTAAAGATAGGCGGAAATAATCCTGTAGTTGTACAATCTATGGCGCTTGGTGTGCATATAGATTCTAATAATATAAAAAGTAGCGCAAAACATTATGCAAAAGAAATAACAGAACTAGCGCGCGCAGGTTCAGAGTTAGTACGGATTGCTTTGAATTCAGAGGAAGTAGCAAGGGCAATGCCTTATATAGTAGAAGAGATAAACAAAGAAGGTTTTGACGGCAAAATATTGGTAGGCTGCGGTCAATATGAGCTAGATAAATTAGTCCAAGATTATCCAGACAACATCAAAATGCTGGGTAAAATTAGAATCAATCCAGGCAATATAGGCTTTGGCGACAAACGTGATGAGAAGTTTGAAAGGGTGATAGAGTATGCAATAATGCACAATCTTCCTGTTAGAATTGGAGTAAATTGGGGTAGTCTTAATAAATACCTTTTGCAAAAACTGATGGATGAAAACTCTTCGCTTAGTAATGCAAGGCCTTCTGATGTTATACTGCGCAAAGCACTTGTAATGTCTGCTCTTGATAGTGCAAAAAAAGCTGAAGAAATTGGTCTAAGTTCAAACAAAATAATCATTTCATGTAAAGTTAGCAAAGTACAAGATTTAATTTTAGTTTATATGGCACTTGCAAAATCTTCCAATTATGCGCTGCATTTGGGTTTAACTGAGGCTGGTATGGGCAATAAAGGTGTGGTAAATACCGCAGCAGGGCTTACTTATTTATTGCAAAATGGCATTGGAGATACAATACGGGCTTCTTTGACTCAACGTCCTGGTGAATTGCGTACTAATGAAGTGGTGGTGTGTCAGGAAATATTGCAATCTATAGGCTTGCGACACTTTAACCCTCAGGTTAATTCATGTCCTGGTTGTGGGCGCACGAGTAGTGATCGTTTTCGTATATTAACTGAAGAAGTGAATGGCTATATAAAAACTCATATGCCGATATGGAAGAAAAAAAATCCAGGTGTAGAGCATATGAACATTGCTGTTATGGGATGCATAGTAAATGGTCCTGGAGAAAGCAAACACGCAAATTTGGGGATCAGCTTGCCTGGATATGGAGAAAAACCTGTTTCAGCAGTCTACAAAGACGGCAAATATTTCAAAACTTTACAAGGTGATAATGTCTCTGAAGAATTTAAGGCAATTATTGATAATTATGTGAAGGAGCATTACACGTAACCTTTCACGGTTAATTAATAGATAAATCGCAAATAAAAAAAGAAAATTAAACCTTGTTTTTCTTTTTTCGCTATTAATATATTTATAACACAATTGAGTTTAAATAGTTGGTATGAAAACCTTTTTACGAAATTTCTTGCACTATCTTCTGTCATCCCAGTGCTTGATACTGGGATCCATATCTTTTTTTCTCTGGTCACGCGCTAGAATGACACCCAAGACGTGGTGTAATAGTTGTACAAGAATCCTACTAACTTTACTATTAATTCTATTTCCACTTTTAGCATCATCTATAAGCATTGAGGACATCGAAGAAAATTGCGATTACGAATATTACCCTAAATTAGATTCTTCTTCTGCTGATGAGTTACACGTTATAAAGCGAAATTATTATAGATAAGGTAAGGAATTAAAAATACTAGCAGATGAGAGGATAAAGGAGATCACTTTAGGCACTAGTGATGTAACCAGACTGCATTCTGTGATTTTTAGCAAAACACGATCTTTCATTTGAGCTTTCTTCAATTTAAAGTAAATACAGAAAATTGCTACCTATAGCTAAACTGACCTTACCCAGAAAAAGTAGAGAGAAAGGAAAGTTTGGAATGTTTTTTACAAAGAGAATAAACTATTTGCCATATTGTGAAAAAACGTTTTATTTTACTCCAAAAACGTCTTAACTTTCTCTCTACTTTTTCTAGGTAAGGTCACACTTGACTACTTGGATCTAGTATGATTTAATTAACCAAGAAGTAGACATGAAAAAATTATGTAGTGAAGCAGTTTGTATGACGCTAAGAAGGAAAATATGGATAGAAAAACGAGAATAGAATCAGACAGCTTAGGGGAAGTAAAAGTATCAAGTGAACATTACTGGGGAGCGCAGACTCAACGTTCTTTAGAAAATTTTAAGATTGGCACAGAAAAAATGCCAGAGCCTCTGATTAAAGCATTAGCAATAGTAAAACTTGCAGCAGCACGTGTTAACATGAAGCAGGGTAGCATAGATAATAAGGTAGGGGACGCAATCTGCACAGCTGCAAGGGAAGTAATAGATGGCAAATTTAATAATGAATTTCCGCTTGTTGTTTGGCAAACCGGATCCGGAACGCAGACTAATATGAATATGAATGAAGTGATCAGCAATCGAGCAATAGAGATTTTAGGTGGTAATTTGGGTAGTAAATCTCCGATACATCCAAACGACCATGTGAATTATGGTCAGTCATCAAATGACACCTTTCCAACAGCAATGCATATAGCAGCAGCAGAGCAAATAAACTGCTTGCTTATTCCAAATCTTGAAAAATTGCATAAGGTGCTGGATAATAAGGTTCAGGAATTTAAAAATATAATAAAAGTAGGACGTACTCACTTACAAGATGCAACACCCCTAAAACTGGGCCAGGAGTTTTCTGGCTATGCAGCCCAGATTAAAAAGGGGATAGAGAGAGTAAAATCAACTTTAAGTGGTATATACGAGCTTGCACAAGGTGGCACTGCGGTTGGCACGGGACTCAATACTAAAAAGGGTTTTGCTGAAGATTTTTCAAGCCAAGTTGCAGAAATTACTAATCTTCCATTTACTTCAGCAGGCAATAAATTTGAAGCGCTAGCAGCAAACGATGCTTTAGTTGAGCTCAGTGGAACACTCAATACAGTAGCAGTCAGTTTAATGAAAATTGCAAATGATATAAGGTTGCTTGGTTCTGGTCCAAGATGTGGAATTGGGGAAATAATGTTACCGGAAAATGAGCCTGGTTCTTCAATTATGCCAGGTAAAGTGAATCCAACTCAGTGTGAAGCAGTAACTATGGTGTGCACTCAAGTTATGGGAAATCATGTTGCTGTGACCATTAGTGGTTCAAACGGTCATTTTGAATTGAATGTGTTTAAGCCAGTGATAATTTACAATGTTTTGCAGTCTATAAGACTTTTAGCTGATGCAAGTTTAAATTTTACAGAAAAATGTGTAATTGGTATTAAAGCAAATGAAGAGAGGATAAAAGATTTACTGAATCAGTCGTTGATGTTGGTCACTATATTAAATACGCATATAGGGTATGACAATGCAGCAAAAATAGCGAAGCTTGCTTATAAAGAAAATATCACTCTAAAAGAAGCAGCAGCAAAACTTCAACTGCTCACTGAGGAGGAGTTTGAAAGGATAGTGAAACCAGAAGAAATGGTGAATTATTTGTAACCGTTGGGAGTGTTAAATAAACCATACGCGTCAAGTTAAGGCCCAACCATTTAAACTTGTTTGTCACATTTATTTTTTGGGAAATTTTGATCTAAAATAAGATAATTCTTTGAGAAGAGTCTATAAATTACTAACTTAATATCTATAGCTAAAGTGACTTAGATTTACCGATAATTTGAAAAACAAAAATTCGTCATCCCGCTGCTTGTTAGCGGGATCTAGAGATACCGCGAATAAATCGTGGTATGACGTAGGAAAATCTTTCTTGGGTTAGCTATAAAATAATTTTTACCACTTTTCTTTTTCCTTATGCTACTTTCCCTTAACTTGACGCGTATGGTACACCAGGTGGGCCGATGATCACGATAGTGATAATAGGTGCAGCATTGCTTGCAATATTTGGCAGAATGCCGTGGCCAGCCCTTTTTGCATTAGGTGTGTTTACTGCTGTATTTTTTGGTGCTCCTAAGATTGTAGCGGCAATAGCACCAGCAAGCATACCCGTAGGAGCGTGCTATGTGACAGCGTTACAAATAAATATAAGTAGGTACTACAAGCCTCAAAAAAATCTTAGGTAAATGGTGCTTCTTAAGGGAGCACCATTATTCCACAATTGTACGAACGTTGTAATTTGAGAGCAATCTCTGCCAAGAAGGGTGTCATCCAAGTAGCTGACACTGGTTCACTCTATAATGGCAGTGCTCCTTTCTTGTCATCCAAGTACCCTCTACTTCGTCATCCCAGTGCGTGACACTGGGATCCAGCTTCTTTTCTTCTAGATTCCAGCGTCACGCGCTGGAATGACAGCAGTCCTATGTCATACCGCCGCGGTATCTCTTAGCCGCTAACACGTAGCGGTATGATGATTCTTCAAATCG
>NZ_JAPQLJ010000054.1:33221-87477 GCF_028982115.1 Wolbachia endosymbiont of Drosophila tsacasi
CATACCGCGATTCATTCGCGGTATCTCATCCGCTAACAAGAGATCCCGCTGCGGGATGACGGTTGTCGTTTAGCTATAAATATTTAAGAAATTTACCAAATGAAAAAAAAGGCAAGAGAAACCCCGTGTTAGCTAGTTGTCACTCTCCAATCCTGCAAATTGGCGTACTATACTGTCTTAAACGACTTATAAGCGTGTTTCAGCTTATATAGGTAAAAACCCAGAAATGTTGTGAAGACATAAGGTGCACATAGTGCAAAAAATTAAAAATAAGACGCCAACTACGTTGTTTTCTTGCTGTTTAATCTGCACAGATGAAGATAACTGAATACCTTCACTATCATGATAAGGGGGCTGGCGGGGTTTGTCAAGTAAGTTTTTTCGTTTCTGCATGCATCCTCTAAAAAGGACACATTTTAAACTTTTTTGTTGAAATAAAATAGAAACAAAAGTGCTGTTTCTTGTAGTATTTTACTCCTTAACATCCCTTAAGTTGTCGCCATTGTCGGTTCAGGATAGCTGCAAGACCATAGAGTAAAAGTGAGTTTACAACAAATGGTGTCATCCCGCTACGTGTTAGCGGGATCTCTTGTTAGCGCCATGGCGGTATGACGTAGGATTGCTGTCATTCCGCTGCTTGTTAGCGGATGAGATACCGCGGTGGTATGACGGTTTGCGGCTGCATGACGATGGTTTATACCTCGTCATCCCGCCGCTTGTTAGCGGGATCTCTTGTTAGCACCGCGGCGGTATGACGTAGCTCAGCTATAGGCAATGAAGGAAATATTAACTATACTTCTTTGTTTATATTTCCTATTCACATATATTAATATTTTACTTACTTAAAGCAGGCTAACTACCGTTATTAATATTTTTGTAATAAAAATTGTATATGGTGCATATAATCAAATTAAGAGGAAGATTGTGGAAATTACGCCATCAATAAAAAAAGAATTGAAGCAAAGTACTCTATATATTTGTCTAGAAAAATGCAAAAGTGCATTTTGGTTCATCTTTTGGTTTAGTGCGGGAATCAATTTATTAATGTTATTCCTACCACTTTATACCTCTCAAGTGCTTGATCGGGTGATATCAAGCGAAAGTGTGCCAACACTAACTATGCTGACAATTATCACTTTATCTGCATTTGCATGTTCTGCAATGCTTGAAACTTGTCGATATTTAGCCATGGCAAAAATAGGTGATTGGATCGATAAAACTGCAACACCAGATCTGATAGTAAGGTCAATCAGGCTAACGTCAGTGCAGAGCTCAACTTCAAGTGGTGAAGCAATACGAGATCTCGGGGTAATAAAAAATTTCATTACAGGAAATGGTATATTCTCACTGTTTGATACTCCATGGTCGTTAATTTACCTTGTTGTGATTTTCATGATACACACCTCCACGGGGTTTATAGCTATTGCTGGAATTATTATATTAGTCTCTATGGCAATATGGAATGAACTTGCCACTAAACGAATATTACAAGAAACCAACGAAGAAACTATACGGAATATCAATGCTATAGATGTTGCAACAAGAAATGCAGAAGTAGTTGAAGCTATGGGCATGTCAGAATTCATAGTCTCTGATTGGTGTAAACGAAATGATCAGAATCGAGCAATGCAAATTAAAGCACAAAATCGCTCTAATGTAATTACTGGAATCACTAAGTTTTTGCGCTCAACTCTGCAAATATCAGTAATTGGAACAGGTGCATTACTTGCAATTACAGCTCATAAAACTGCTGGTAGCATCATCGCTGCTTCAATTTTAATGGGTAGAGTATTAGCACCATTTGACGCTGCGGTTCATACTTGGAAGTTTTTAAATCAGGCTAGAATGTCATATGGAAGGCTACAAAGACTTATATTAACATCGCCAAAAAGAGAGCAAACGATGGCTCTACCAGAACCTGAAGGAAAATTGGAATTTGATAGAGTATTTTTTACTCCTTATGGAAGCAATAAGCCAACAGTAAAAGGAATATCATTTATTATAGAACCAGGGGACGTAGTAGGTGTGATTGGTGTAAGTGCTTCTGGTAAATCCACTATCGCAAAATTAACTGTTGGTGTATGGAAGCCAATATCTGGTGTAGTCAGACTAGATGGCGCTGATGTATATACTTGGAATCGAGAAAATTTTGGTAATTATGTTGGCTACTTACCTCAAGATATTGAGTTATTTAACACTAGTATCAAAGCTAATATTGCTCGCATGAGACCAGATCCAAATCCTGAAGAAATAATCAAAGCAGCAAAAATTGCAGGAATACATGAACTAATACTAAGCTTACCAAATGGATATGATACAACAATAGGAGGGCCTGGGGGAGTAACGCTCTCTGGCGGCCAAAAACAGCTTCTTGGACTTGCCAGAGCTTTTTATGGGCACACAAAACTTTTAGTACTTGATGAACCAAACGCTAACTTAGATAGCAATGGAGAGGCATGCTTAATTAATGCAATTGGCATTGCAAGAAAGCAAAATACTACTACTGTTATCATCACTCACAAGCTACCGTTATTGTCCGTAGTTGATAAGGTAATCCTCATGTCAGATGGTGTTATTTACGCTATGGGCCCAAAAGATGAGATTTTGAGCAAATTAGTTGCTCCATCATCAAGTACCACAGAAGATGAGCGTTCTTCAGCAAATGGTTAGTTCTAAATTCTGTATCTGAAATAACAACTGTTCCAGTATTACTAGAAATGTTTACCATTAGAAATGATATTACAAGAATAGTAAATATACTAATAACTCCTATTAATTAAAGTTAATCGGCAGATAGTGTATATTTCTAATTAATTTAATCTATTACCTAAATAGCTTAATATTAGTAGTAATTTTGTGAAAAAATTATAATATAAATAATGTTGCTGCGAAAACTTATAACAATATTTCCCTCTAACGTTTAATGAATTTCAATAAATTGCCTTTTTAATTCTAGATAAGTATACGTTTTGTTAATATGTTTAGCTCAAAATCCAAAAGTAAGTTTATGCTTTCTATTGGAGAAGAAGGCATAATGTTACTATATTTTAAAAATAACACTTTAAATAAAAGGTATTTTGTTAAGGGCAAAAACGATAAAGCAGTTTCCGATTTAATTTCATGTCTTTCGTCAGATAAAAAAGCACCTTTATACCTAGTACTTAATCATGCAGATCAAAATTACTTGCTACAGTTTATTACAAGGGCAAACAAGATTAGTGCCTATCTATCAGCAAAAACAAAGATGGAGCATTTTTCTCGTAATAATGACATAAGTTCAGTTTTTTTGGTTGAGAAGCCAAACAAATTCAATCAAAATTGGTGCTATCTTCTTGTTTCATCAAAAGCAAAGCATTTAGTAGAATATTGGTTGAATGTGTTTGTTGAGATAGGCTCCAACTTTAAGGGAATATTAATGTTTCCTATAGAAATAAGTAATATAACAAAAAAGATTCTACATAAAGATCCTAATAATTGGAAAATTATAGTTGCTGCAACTAAAACGGGAGGCTATAGACAAGTGGTTCTTAAAGAGAATAAAATGATATTTACGCGTTTAGTACCATTTACTAATGATAATTTACCAGGAATTATTGCTGGTGGAATATATCAGGAAGTGCAAGATACTATTCGATCCTTAACTAAGTTTGGGTTTGAAAAAAATAACCCTATCGACCTTTGCATCATAGTGTCAGAAGATATTAAAGCTAGTTTATCAGTCATAAATTTTTCAGAGAATAGTGTGAACATATTAACTCCATATGAGTTAGGCAAACTATTAGGAGCAGAACTAGCTATAAGTGAAAAAGATAACTTTTGCGATACCATAATTTTGTTTCATAGCTTTAAGAATAAATTAGCAGCTATTTTTAATACAAAGGAAACTAAAGAATTTTATCTATTCAATTATCTTTATTTAAATTCTCCTCAAATTTTTCTATACTTCGCTTTGGTTTTAGTTGTAATTAACGCCCTTTGTTTGCTAAATTTGTATTCAAACTTCAGTGTCGCTAATAATTTATCCGCAAAGCAGAGCACCTTAAATAACCAATTAACAAAACTTAGCCAAAGCTATAATGTAAAAAAATAGATGAAGTTTATGATTTTATTAATATCAATAATATTTTATCAAAAATAGAATACTCTCCTCTTACACAAGTTAAGTATGTAGAAAAGTTAAAAGTACCAGGTATAGAGCTTCGATCATTTGAATGAAATTATAATGAGGCAAAAGGTTATATTACCACAACTTTAAGGTTTAATTTTCAATCCGGTAAAAATATTTCCTATCAATACGAGAAACTACGAAAAAATTTAAACGATAATTTTCGTACCTATGACATTAATATTTCTAACTTACCTGCTGCTAAAGGGCAAAATCTATCTATTGATGTTGAAATAGGAGAGGCAATGTAGATTAATGACTATCTCTCAATTAAAAAGAAAAGCTACAATTCAGTTTATATCGTATTTGTTATTATCTGTTGGATTAATAGGGTTATTAACATATGTTGTTATCTATAACGAAAAGGTTTATAATAAAAACCAAATTGCGATTGATAAAATACGTTCTATTAATTTACAGATTACTGGAATTCAAAAAAAGGAAGTTGTTCTAAATAAAAACCTAGATTTATGGAAAAAAATTTCCTCTTCAAATTTACACAGTAGCAGATATATTGCAAATTTAAATTTCGAGCTTAGCAGGTTATATAAAAAGTACTATATATTAGAACCTGAAATATCAATTTCTATACCCGAAGAAGTTGAGCTCCACAACAAAAGTGAACGCACAAAAGTAATAAAAAGTGAAGTGGTCCTAAATTTAAGTTCAATCAGCGATAAGCATATTTTTTTATTTCTACAGTCTATTCCAAATCTGCCCGGTTATGTTATGATCAAATCTCTTATTTTAAACAAGCAGAGAAATATTGATGCTGCAACTATGAATCAAATTTTGAATGGTAATATGATAGAGATAGTGAGAGTTAATATAGTCTTTGATTGGTATACTATATTAAGTAGATAAGGTGATGAACATAAAGCTGTTTTTTATTTTTACGCTACTCATTTCCAATGTTAATGCATATTGCAGTTGTGAAGATATCATAGAAAGCATAGAAATTTGTAAGGAGTATTCTTGCCGACAATATATTGGAAATGAAGATTTTATTGAGCATAAAATATTAGGATTAAATAGTGGAAATTTATGCGTATATATAGAAAAACAAGGTGATGATGAAATGGTTTGTCATCATTCTCAGTATGGAATGATGATAGAAAAAAGATATTTTGAAAGTATTCTTAAAGTTGGCAATCAAGAAATCGATGATTTTATTGATATAGCAAATTTGCGTGCAAAAGAGTGTTTCTTTATTAACAATCAAAAACTAAGCTATACAGATCGGGACGATATAATAAGAGAAGCAGTGGAAAGTGACTTTGACGCTTTATCACAATATAGTAACGTAAAAAGCATTTTTTTTGATGAAGAGCCAGTTAATAGAATAGTCAATGAAATGGAAAAGTTCAATTTACGGTCTTCAAGAGCTGCAAAAGAGGAGGTGTCAGATAATTTCAACTGTAAGGTAGTGAGTTTAGAGTCAATTTTATATCTTTCTCCCGATACATGGAAAATATGGGTAAATGGAAAACTGTTTAGAAATACTAAGGACTTAAAGGTGCACTCAGTCACTGAAAATTGTGTGACTTTTGTATGGGCCGTAGATCAAAAAGCAATAAAAAAGCATGCGAATGATTCTCAAAATGTATATCTTGGACAGGGGAGTGTTATGTTTACGCTTTATCCAAAACAAAAATTTGACTTGGATAGCTTATCTATTAAATAATTTAGTACATAGCCAAAGTGACTTAGGTTTACCGACAATTTGAAAAACCGTCATTCCGCTGCTCGTTAGCTGATGAGATACCGTGCACAACTGTACGAACGTTGCAATGTGACACGATGTTGAATAATAAATGATGTCATTCCAGTGCTTGGCACTGGAATCTAGTTCTTATTGTACATTTACTTGGTGTAGAGTTAAGTTTCCTGGATCCAAGTAGTCAAGGCACTGGGATGACATCTTTGTATTTGAGGCAAAACCTGCTATAACATTTAACACACTGCTTTCACAAACGAATGTTCGTACAGTTGTGGAATGAATCGCAGTATGACGGTCCGCTACGTGTTAGCGGGATCTAGAGATACCGCGGGTGGGTAGCTATATATGCGCTTGTAGCTCAGTTGGATAGAGCGTTGCCCTCCGGAGGCAAAGGCCGTGGGTTCGAATCCCTCCAAGCGCACTTCTAATTAAATTTGACAATAGTATTTTCACATAAGATAATAAAGGGATTTATTTAGAGCATAATTATGTCTGGTGGTACCATAAACAAAGTCATACTAGTTGGTAATTTAGGAAAAGATCCTGAAATTAGGACTACACAAAATGGAAAAGAGATGGCAAGTTTTTCAATAGCCACGTCTGAAAGTTGGACTGACAAACTTTCCGGTATGCGCTCTGAAAAGACAGAATGGCATAATATTGTAATTTTTAGTGAAGGATTAGTAAAAATCGTCAAAAATTTTGCACGCAAAGGCAGTAAAGTTTATGTTGAAGGTTCTTTGAGAACTAGAAAATGGACTGACCAAAACGGTAGTGAAAGATACACAACAGAGGTGGTTCTATATAATTTTAATAGCGCTCTTACTCTCTTGGATTCGCGACCAACTTCCGATTACAAGCCAAGTGAATACAAGCAAAATGAAACAGAACAAAAAAATAAGCACGAAAGTTTTGACAACGATATAAAAGATGAACTAATCGACGATGAAATACCATTTTAACAATTTAAATTGAAATCTACATTTTTATGGACTGCTTGTGTTACTCCCTTTAATTACAATGGGGATAGCATAGATTATAGCAGTTTGCAGCGTTTACTTACAATGCAAGCTGAAGCTGAAAATGGTGTAGTGTTGCTAGGTAGCACAGGTGAAAGCCTATCGCTTACTGATTCTGAAAAGCGTACATTAGTTGAATTTGTATGTAAGCTAAAATTAAGTACGAAAATTATAATTGGTGTACCAGGGGTGAGTCTATATCAGACTCTTGAATGGCTTGATTTTTGCAGGGGTATGCCTATTCACGGCTATCTAATGACAACTCCAATTTATGCAAAGCCTGGAATCATGGGGCAGACTTTATGGTTTGAAAAGCTACTTGAAAAAGCACATGTGCCGGCTATGTTTTACAATATTCCATCGAGAGCAGGAGTGAGTCTTCACGCCGAAACTGTACGCAACTTATCCAGCCACGAAAAATTTTGGGCTATCAAAGATTCAAGTGGCACCGTTGATACTTTAGCTCAGTATAAGAAAATTGCTCCAAATATTGAGGTCTTTTGCGGAGATGATAATATGATATCCGATATGGCCCCTTATGGCGTAGCTGGTCTGGTTTCCGTTGCTTCCAATGTTTGGCCACATGCAGCACATGAATATGTTAAGCAATGCCTACTGTCATTCCAGCACGTAACTAGAAAAAAAACAACTCCTCAAATAACAGGAAATGACATAAAAAGTTCAACAGATATCTGGCAACAAGCTTGCAAAGCTCTATTTATTGCCAGCAACCCAATACCCACTAAAGCACTTTTGCATGATATTGGTCTTATAGGACATCAAACTGTCCGCCTACCACTCAGCACAGAAGACTTGCCATCTATTGAAAAATTGAGGCAAGCCAATAAAATGATTCTTGGATGGAAAGAATTGGCTACTCTCTAAATAGTCTTGCAACTTTGATTTAATATACAATCCAAGTGTCATTTGAACACTCCCAAACTTATCACTTTATGCCACTGGTTTTCATCTAAAATTTCTACACCTAATTCCACTGCCTTTTTATATTTGGATCCTGGTTTTTCTCCTGCAATTAGGTAGTCAGTTTTAGCAGAAAGATGTGAGCTGACCTTTGCTCCTAGAGTTTTGGCTCTTACTTTTGCCTCTCCTCTACTCATAGCAAGTAGCTTACCAGTAAACACTATAATTTTATTATTTAAAACAGAGTCACTAGAGTTGGAGCTCACAGGAAGAATTTGAAGACAAACAGTAAGATCATTTAACATTTTGATGTTATGTTCCTTAGAAAAAAATGATTCCAAAGATTCAGCCCCTTTTTTTCCTATGCCGTCTATACCGACTAGCTCAGTATTATCTGATGACAGTTCAATCATCGAATTATACCAATAATCATAAGAAACATAATAATCTGCAAGCAATTCTGCTGCAACTTGGCCAATAAATCTAATACCTAAAGAAAATATAAACCTATCTAGAGTTATTACCCTTCTGCTTTGTATAGAATTTAACAAATTAGCTATAGATTTCTCGCCCCAACCAGACTGTTCTTCCAGATTAAATTCATCCAATTTTTCTTCTAAAGTAAAAATATCATGGATTTGTTTTATCAGACCAAGGTCGTAAAAAAACTCTATCTGCTTGTCACCAAGGCCAACAATGTCAAATGCATCTTTCGATACAAAATGCTTTAGTTTTTCTATTATTTGAGCTTTACAGGCAAATTCCTCAGGACATCTTACTGCCGCCTCTCCCTCAACCTGACGTACTTTACTACCACATTCAGGGCATACTCCAAGAAACACAAATTCAGGTGTATTTGGAAGACGAGAATCTCTGCTTACTTCAATGATCTGGGGAATTACATCTCCTGCCCTCTTGATTGTTACAATATCTCCCTCTCTTATGTCTTTACGTTTTATCTCATCTTGGTTATGCAGACTTGCTCTACTAACTAGCACCCCACCAACATTGACTGGCACTAAATCTGCAACTGGAGTTAAAACCCCTGTTCTGCCCACTTGTATAAATATCTTATTTAACTTTGTTTTTGCATAAACCGCAGAAAACTTGTATGCAAGCGCTGAGCGCGGTGCTTTGTGAGTATTCCCTAGACGATTTTGTAGTACCAAATCATTTACTTTATAGACTATTCCATCAATATCATAATCCAAGTTATAGCGACAATTATAGACCTCGTTATAGAACTTCAGCATTCCATCCAAACTACTCGTTAAGGACTGATGCTCATTTACGCAAAAACCAAGTGCCTCAAGCTTATTTAGTATTTCACTTTGACTTTTCTCTGCTCCACCAATTAAAGAATAAGCAAAATATCTAAGAGGTCTACTTGCTGTAATGTTTGCATCCAATTGCTTTAGAGAACCAGCAGCTGCATTTCGAGGATTGGCAAATTCATCGTTTTCATTTAACTTTAAAAAGTCGCTGTTACTGATGTATATTTCACCTCTTACTTCTAGTCTTCCTTGCACACCTTGCAAAAACTTAGGAAAGCCTTTTATTGTTGCAACATTGTGAGTGACATCTTCCCCTAAAAAACCGTCACCTCGAGTTGCAGCTTTAACAAATCTCCCATCCTCATAAATTGCAGAAAACGACAACCCATCAATTTTTGGCTCACATAATATCTCTATTTTGTCCTCAATTAAAAACCTCTTTATTTTAGACAAAAATTTTTCTACACCCTGTTCATCATAAGCATTCTCAAGAGAAAGCATAGGTTCTTGATGTTCCACCTTAGAAAACCTCTCATCAGGTGGAGCACCAACACTATCTTGTGTTGCATAAATTTCTGGCTCTATTTCAGCTAACTTTTTCTTCAGTTCATCATATTCAGCATCACTTATTTCTGGCTTATTTTTTTGGTGATACAAAACATTATGATAATTTATTTGATCTTGCAGTTTTTCTCTCATCTTTTCTAAGTTAGTCATGATACCAATATAATGCTACATTAGCCTTTGTCGTCAAGCTGTGAATTTTCTTGAATTTATCATATGGTCTTAATCCATTAAATATCAAAGGTGCCACAATGCTATAGCCATACTTATTCTTCTCTTGCTCAATTGTATTAGCAGATCTCACTTGCTTTAGCCGTACATTTATATAAAATTAAAATAAATTAGAGTAAATAAGTTATTATTTTACAATATTGCTATTTAAATGCTAACAAGATTCGCTCCAAGCCCAACTGGCTACCTCCACGTAGGAAACGTACGAACTGCTCTGGTTTGTTGGATGTACACACGCAATCAAAACGGAAAATTTTTACTCCGTTTTGATAATACTGACCTTCAGCGTTCAGATATCAAATATATAAATAATATCATAGAAGACCTAAAATGGATTGGTATCGATTGGGATGCAAGTTTTAAGCAATCAGAGCGCTTTGAGCGCTATAACGAGGTGTTCTTGCAGTTAATAAAAGAAGGGTATATTTATGCATGCTATGAAACAAGAGAAGAGTTAGAAATTAAACGAAAGTTGCAATTAAAACAAGGACTTCCTCCTGTTTATGACAGAAGTGCATTGCTTCTAACTGAGCAAGAGAAAATCCATTATGGGCAAGAAGGACGAAAGCCGCATTTCAGGTTTAAATTGGATAGAAATGAAGTTGTTAAATGGAATGATGAAGTTAAAGGTGAAATAAATATTGCAACCAGTAGCGTCAGTGACCCTATAGTAAAAAGAGAAGATGGAATTTACACATACATGCTACCTTCTGTTATTGATGACGTTGACCTTAATGTAACCCATGTTGTACGTGGGGAAGATCATGTAACTAATACAGCAGTTCAGATCCAAATGATTAAAGCATTAAAAGCGAAAATTCCTATATTTGCTCACCTTTCTCTACTACATTTTGATGATAGCAAGATATCGAAACGGAAAGGCGGGTTGGATATCAAGTCCATAAGAGAAGATGAGACTGAACCAATGGCGCTAGTTAGTTATTTAGTGAAGCTCGGAACATCCAATCCAATTGAAGCTTGCACCTGTATGCAATCTTTGATTGACTCATTTGACATTAAAAAATTTAGCTCAGCATCTGTACAATTCAGCTTGAGTGAAGTATACAAGCTAAATAGCAAAGTGCTGCAACAAATGCCATTTGAAATGGTGCAAGACCGTTTAAATCAAATTGGAGTGGACTCCTCAGAGTTTTGGTATTTTATAAGGAACAATATAGAAAAGTTTTCTGAGGTGGCCAAGTGGTGGAAAATATGCAAATCTGATATAGAGCCTGTGATTCTTGATAAGGAGCTTATAAAAATTGCGTTCAATGCATTGCCTCAAGGCGATTGTAACGAAAACACATCATCAGAGTGGGTAAAAGCTATTCGACAGACAGTGGATATAAAGGCAAAGGACTTATTTATGCAGTTGCGTTCAGCTTTAACAGGAACAGAAACAGGCCCAGAACTTGCTAAATTATTAATTTTTATCGGCAAAGAAAATATCATTGCAAGGTTAAAAGAAAAGTGAAAATCAAAAAATTATATAGTAACCAGACTGCATTCTGTAAAAAATGCGATCTTTCATTTGAGCTTTTTTCAATTTAAAGTAAATACAGAAACTAGCTATCTTCAAAAATATGGTTGAATAATTGTTAATAATAGTGTATAATTATTAATATTTTTAAGCATTTTTGCCATGGCTCTTTCAAAATTTCTCGATCCTCGCAATGATTTGTGTTTCAAAAAAATCTTTGGAACGGAAAAAAATAAGAATATCCTTATTCACTTTTTGAACGATATTTTAGGATTTGCTGAGGCAAGTGCAATACAAGAAGTAGAATTCTTAAGTACTATCATGGATCCCGAAATTGCCTCTGATAAACAAAGTATTGTTGATGTTCTCTGCAAGGATTCTATTGGTAATAGGTTTGTGATTGAGATGCAACTGGCTCGTGATAAAGGTTTTGAGAAACGCGCTCAACTATATGCTGCTAAGGCTTACTCAAGACAATTAGATAAATCTGGCAACTACATTGATTTAAAGAAAGTCTTCTTTATTGCTATTTCCAATTGTAACTTGCTTCCTGAAGAAGTTGGTTATATCTCTACTCATAATATACGTGATATAAAAACCAACGGCCATTACTTAAAAGATTTTCAATTTATCTTTATTGAGTTACCTAAATTTACAAAAAGCAAAGTAGAACAGCTAGAAAGCATAGTAGATCGTTGGCTATTTTTCTTTAAATATGCTGAAGAAACGACAGATGAAGATCTAAAGAAAATTGCAGAAAAGGCACCAATAATAAAGCTAGCATATGATGAGCTAGATAAGTTTCGTTGGAACGAAAAAGATTTAGTAGCTTACGAAGAAAGAATAATGGATCTACGGAAAGAAGAAGCCATTCTTGAATACAGACTTGATCTTGCTAAAGAGAAAGGTATAGAAAAAGGTATAGAGAAAGGAAAAATTGAAGTCGCAAAAGCAATGCTGGCTAATAATGTTGATGTCAACACTATTGTCAAGTGTACTGGCCTTTCTATGAGTGAGATTGAAGAATTAAGTGTGAACGGTTACATTACATAAAAGGTTTAAATATACTGGACATACTGGTATACTTTCGCATTAAAAAACACCCAATAAGCAGAGTTGTAAGTGGAATAAACCACAAAATGTAAGTGCTAGGTGGAGTAGTTATAATTGAATTGCCGTAAGAATTTTTTAACTCTGAGATTATCTCTTCATCTGTGTATCCATCATTGATTTTTTTACGAATTGCTTTTCGCATATCATACGCGATCTGAGATCCAGATTCAGACAATGATTCGCCAGAACATATTGGACACCTTATTATTTCAAATAAACTTGTTGCTCGTTTTTCCATGCTTTTATCTCTGAGTTTATTATCCAGAGTAAAAGCGTTTACGCCTGAGTGAAATATCAATATGAAAAGTAAACTAACTACTGCTCTCATCCTTGGTTAATTGGGTTATTTTACTGAGTTGGTTCATAAAATCAGTGATGGATAACTTTCCAATAAAGCTTGACCCCACATCATCATCGTACTTTATTGAAAATTGAACGCTGTCATCAGTTGTTTTTTCTGATAAGAAAGACATTAATTTTTCAAACGCATCTGAAGTTTTTGAGTTACCAATCATAAACGAGATTAATTCTTTATAGTTTGATATAGCCACGTTGATTTTGTCTTTAAATGAAGACGTAACCAAATTATAATTTTGCACTCCACCATCTGCAGCAAGAGAAAAATTATTACTTTGAATTAAAAATTTCTCTATGTTGAAATTAACTCTGGAAGCTGAGATGTGGTTTACAAATTCGTAATCAAATTTAGTGTCGATACTAAGGTAACTTTCAGGACTTGCAGTATTTTTATACCGATAAGTATAAAAATCAAATCCTAGTTTAGTATTTCCACTTGGTTCTTTATCGAGGTGAAATTGAATGTAATTGCTTTTATCATTCACTTCAGTTATAACACTTTGCTGATTTTCTGAAACATCACATTTTAATCCATGATCTTCGTAACGAAGTGTATCTATATAGTCTATTACGGTACTATTTCTGTTGAATCGCAATGAAGATGGTAAATCATTTAGTCTAACAACAAAGTGGCTGCTATCGTTTGTGTGGCATTTTATATTCTTTTTCTCATCACCATGAACAACAATGTTGACTTCATTGCTTGGTATGTAGATATATACTGATTTATCAAACAATCTATTTTTTATCAATAAAGCATCGGATGAGATGGTTAATTGCTCATTGGAAAATTTTGGGTTTGTCACACGGAAAATTAGGTTAGAAGGAAGTCCACTGAAATCATGTGAAATATCGAACTTTTCGTCGTTAATGTATAGTATTGTTTCAGCTAAAAGATTTTTTACCTTACATGCAGAAAAATACCAAAAACCACTATACGCTACAGGAATAAACAAAAGTAAAGAGATGATAATATAGATAAAAATCTTACGCATAGCTAATTATTCCCCTGTTTATCCAATGATATATTTCTTGTACCCCTTGGTATGGTTACACACAAGCCGTCGATATCTTTTGTGATTTTTATTTGGCACCCAAGTCTTGATGTCTCTGTTAAGCCGAAGGCTAGATCTAACATATCGTTTTCCTCATCAGATATGGGATTATGCGTTTCTACAGCATCATAAAATTCTGGATCAACAATCACGTGGCATGTAGAACAAGCAAGAGAGCCTTCACATGCACCTTCAAGCAGATCTGGATCACTTCTGTGGGCTAAATTAAGCAGAGTTTCTCCCTCTGCAGCTTCATAGCTTTTCTTACTCCCATCAGGTAAAACAAAAGTAACAGATGGCATATTATTCCTATTAAAATCCTTACTAATTTCTCTATATCCTACAGGTAATAACTAATATTTGCAAACTCTTTGCAATTCCAGTGCATATTTCTTGTTATCCAAGTACTTCCTTTAGCATAGATCCCGCTAACAAGCAGCGGGATGACGATTGTTAGGGTCAGCGCCCCTATGATGTCATCCCAGTGCCCAAACACTGGGATCCAAGTTGCTCACAAGCAAACTAGCATAGAAAGTGGTTACAACATTTTTGATGAGATTATATGGAAAACTGGATTCCAGTGTCAAGCACTGGAATGACAAGTTCGCGGCGGCATCCTCGTCGTCCCGCCGCGGTATCTCTTAGCCGCTAACACGTAGCGGTATGATGATTCTTCAAATCGTCAAGGTGTCATCCAAGTAGCCTTCTCTTCCTGTCATCCCAGTGCTTGACACTGGGATCCAGAAGACGTAATTTCAACCAAGTGGCTGCATAATAAAGGCTGGATTCCAGTGCCAAGCACTGGAATGACACCTCTCTTGGGCTCTTTTAGCTATAAATATTTAAGAAATTTACCAAACGAAAAAAAGGCAAAAGAAATCCCGTGTTAGCTAATTGTCACTCCCTAATCCTGCAAATTGGCGTACTATACTGTCTTAAACGACTTATAAGCGCGTTTCAGCTTATGTAGGTAAAAACCCAGAAATGTTGTGAAGACATAAGGTGCACATAGTATAAAAAATTAAAAATAAGACACCAACTACGTTGTTTTCTTGCTGTTTAATCTGCACAGATGAAGATAACTGAATACCTTCATTTTCATGATAAGGGACCTGGCGAGGCTTGTCAAGTAAGGTTTTTCGTTTCTACTGAATGACAGTTGTGATCTATGCAAGAAGTCTGTTGTAGTTTGTACGATATCTTTATAAAATGGTTCGCATAAGTTATCTAGCAGTGCAACTAAACAAATACAAAAATCAAAACGTTGCGGTTTTTGGTCTTGGTAAAACTGGTTTATCCGCCATTAACGCTCTGATAAAGAGTGGTGCAAGAGTATATGCATGGGATGATCATGAAGAGCAAATAGCAAATGCAAAAATGATGTATAAAAAATGTAATTTTATTCATCCCAAGGAATACAATTGGCATGAGATCAGTGCATTGGTTTTAAGCCCTGGGGTGCCAACAGAGCTACATTGGATAGTAAAACTTGCAAGGAGATTTGATTGCAAAATAAAATCAGACATTGAGCTATTTCTTGAAGCTAAAGCTACGAACCAGAAGGTAATAGGCATCACAGGAACAAATGGTAAATCAACCACTACATCACTAATAGGGCACATATTAAAATCTGCAGGGAAAAAAGTAGCTATTGGTGGAAATTTAGGCGTTCCTGTTTTGGATCTAGAAAGAGATGCAGAAATTTATGTAATTGAATTTTCCTCTTTTCAATTGGAGTTGATGAATGAAATTAACGTAGACATTTCAGCACTGCTCAATATTACACCAGATCACATAGATAGGCATGGAAGTATGGAGAACTACATAGCAACTAAATTAAAACTGATAAACGGTAGTGAGGTTGCCGTAATAGGACGTGACAATGAGATTACTGCTGACATATTCAACAAATTTACTGGAAACAAAATTCCAATTTCAGTAACATATTCCCCGATGTCATTCCAGCGCGTGACGCTGGAATCCAGAAAAGAAAAACCATTGCCAACTACTCAGATGACAGAGGGTGGTGCAAGAGATCTAATATCATTGGCAGGTAACAATTTGCTTGATTATAGTGAACAGATTACTGGTATAGATCGAAATTATCTGGATCCCAGTGTCAGCTACTTGGATGACAAAAGGGGCACTGAGATCCAGAAGATCTCGTTAAAACTAGAGAATCATAGCTTATCAGTAAGCGACGTGAAAATAAACCTAATATCTAATGCAGAGAACATAGCAGCCGCATATGCCGTATGTAAGCTACTTGGAGTAGATAGCAACACTATTATCAATGGAATCAAGTCCTTTTCAGGACTGAGGCATAGGAATGAACTGCTTGGCAAAACAAGAAATGTGTTTTTCGTGAACGATAGCAAAGCAACTAATGCAAAGTCGAGCGAAAAGGCGATCTTATCTTATGAAAACATAAATTGGATCGTTGGTGGAAGAAGCAAAAAAGGTGGAATAGAATCATTAAGCAAGCATTTCACGAGAATTAGAAAAGCTTTTCTTATTGGGGAATCAACCGAAGCCTTTGCAAACACTATGGAGAATAAAGTAGATTTTGTAAAATGTTGCAATTTGAAAAACGCACTTAAACTAGCTTTTGAAGAGGCCTTAAATAGCAAAGAAGAAGTAACTATATTACTTTCTCCCGCGTGTGCTTCTTTTGATCAATGGAAAAATTTCGAGGAACGTGGTGAAGCATTTTGTAGAATGTTTGAAAATCTCAGGTACAATCACACATGCTGTTTAGTATAATGTTGCGTGGAACAAGATGAAATAAAGTTAATAATAGATAAGCTAATTAGGCTTATTCCATTTGAAGGGATAAGCGATGAAACCCTATTAAAGGTGTGTACAGACCTTAATCTAGCTAGTAGCTTTTGCAAATTTCAGAATGGAATATATAGCGCTTTGGAGCACATAGCAGAGGACTTAAATAGCTCAATGGAAGCTGAACTAAGAAACTCCAATTTAGAAGACATGAAAGTGCGAGAGCGAGTAAAGTTAGCTATTCAAATACGCCTTTCAAACTACGCTAAGCTACCGAATTATAGAGAACTTTTAAAAAATGTTTTATCATTCTCGGTATCACCAAAAAATACATATTTTTCTAGTAAACTTTCATACAGAACTATTAGCGCGATTTGGTATGGCATTCATGACCAATCAACAGATTTTAACTACTATACAAAAAGAGCAATATTAGCTGGAGTGTACTTAAGTACGATACTTTTTTTTATCAATGATTATTCAGAGGATTTTGCGGATACTTTATCGTTTCTTGATAAACGTATCAACAATGTCATGACATTTCAAAAATTCAAAACTCGCTTAAAAGGAATCATAGGAAATTTCTTATAAGCTATTGATTGTTGGTAGAAAAGTACTTGAACACGATCCTTGAAACACGGAGTGTAAGAACAAAAATATTCATGCTGATCACAAAGAACATTTAGTTTATCATGAAGATAACGGTAGTATAAAAAAGTATGAAGAAAAAGAAAATAAATTTATTGAAGAAGCACGTGAATATTTAATAGACTATGAATTTAATAAAAATTTTGATCTAGAGAAGTACAGAAAAAGTGGTTTCTTTGGAAAATTGACGGAAATAGAACTGGAACTCATCAATGAAAAGTATATGCAAGTTCAAGTTAATAGAGAAAGAAAAATTATTCTTGCTATACCGTAGGTACGTTCCAAGATTATACTGAAGTTTTTATTGCACTCAAAACCTTCATTTTTTCTAATCTCTAGAATTATCAATGCATCATTACTTAACCAGCCTGAGTGAGCTAATCCATCTAAAGTTGATTCAACCAGATTGCTATTGTAAGGCGGGTCTATAAAAACTATGTCGCATTTTGAAATAGGTTGTGGCAATTTGTTAGCACTGCAACAAATTAGCGTGACATTGTCCGTAATTCCAAAATCTTCTGCTGTTTTTTTAGGCAATTGCAAATTGTAATAATCTGAATCCACCATGAATGCATGATTAGCACCGCGAGAAAGCGCTTCAAATGAAAAAGAGCCACTTCCGCAGAATAAATCAAGTACATTCAAGTTATAAATAGGTTTTCTTGAGGAAAGTATACTAAACATTGCTTCTCGGACAAAACTCATAGTTGGCCGTGCAGCTAAATGCTTACCTGTGGCTATTTTCCTTCCGCGATATTTTCCCGCAATAATACGCAGCATACTAAATAACCTCCAAAATAATTAATTATTTATACTATATGATTAATGTCAATATGGCTTTAGCAGTTTAATAGAGAGAAGCTATCGAGTTGCTTGTAAGAAAAACACAAGACTCATCAGTTATTTTTTTTTGATTTGCCTGTTGCATTTATTGCTTGACCAATCTCATCTTGTAAATCACCATAATCATTTCTTTCATCGTGATTCATCCTTTCAATTCTGCTTTCTAACTCTAACTTAATTATAGTATTGATTCTATCTATATCATCGAGGAAATCTTTACATTCTTCATCACTATATTCTTCACCAGATGATTTTTTTTCAATAAATAGACTTTTAAACTTTGTGAGATCAGAATTCTGATCGGTATTCAGTACAACATTTCTCTCTATAAAGCTAAGATCTGATAGTAATAAGCTAACCTCTAATAAATCTTCACTTTTCACGTTTTCAAGGTTTTCAAGGCTTTCTAAAATACTAAACACCTTAAGTTCTTCTTGCACAATTTCTTTATCTTCCTTATCAAATTCGGATAATAACTCATGATTATCTATGAATTTCTCACTCAAAGCTTTATTCAATTTAACGAAGTCGATGTCGTTATCTGGCAATGTATTATCTAATAATAGATCCACTCTTGCTCTGCGCGCATTCAAGATGTCATCATAGTCATTTAACTTTATATTGCCATCATCGTCTTGCTGCAATTTATAATAATCAAGACCTTTGAAATTTTTTTTACTAGTCTTCATTGTTACCCTCATCTCCACTTCTTTCTCTTGGCTCATCTGGTACACCTCTTTTTATTGATTCATTTGGCTGGCTCTCGCCTTGTTTTGGATCTGGCACACTTGATTGATTGTTACTACCCTCATCCTTATCTCTCTCTGGTTCTCTCTTACGTCCAATGGTGTAATCATGAAGCCTTTCAAGGAATTCCCGCCTATATTCTTTCGCCCTATAGAGTAGGTTATGATCATAGCCATGCTTCCAAGTAAACTTCATAGCATCTTCTATCGTATAGCCCAAGTGTGATCCCACGTATCCTTTATAATATTCCAAATATCTGTTAATCCTTCTATGTGCAATATCTTCTTTATCAACTCCAAATGCCCTGTAAATTTTTTCTTCAAGCTTATCAACATCATGTTTAGGCGAAGTTAGAAATTTTGTTGCTTCAATAGTGGCACTTACAAATTTACGTGGCACATTAATAGCATGTTTCAGCACACCTCCAACTCCTGGTATCCTGCCCACTAGATTAGCTGCACCTCCAGCTAATCTGTCTGGTAAATGAGTAGCCCAACTGCCTACAGACTCTAGTTTTCCACCAACAAAATCTTGCCACCAATGTTTTAATTCTCCTGCTAAGCCAGTCAAAGGTGATGCTTGATACATACTAGATATGCTGTAAACGCTGTATCCACCACCGGCAATACTTGAGCCCATTTGTTGTACGAACTCGCGCAGGGAGAACATTAAAAATGAAAGCAAGAATAATACAAAGATTTCCCCTGCATTGATTAAATAACCTCTCTGTATGTCTTGCACCCTTTGGTAATCGCTATTATTTTGATAATCTTGATTTAAGTCAGAGAAATTTTCCAATTTACAGCTTTTATCACTTTCCATCACCTTTTCCACTAAAGACCTTATTTTACTTTTTAGATCTAGTCTTATGATACCATTTCTATAATCATTTATCATCTTTCGATAATTGTTGCATTCGGTTCCATCTTGTATAGATTGACAGTAGTGCTTTGTTATTTCACTATCCATACTACCTATCTTTTTTTCTATATTGTTGATTAACAATAGGATATCAGCCTTTTCTGACGCATGGGATAAACTATTTGTTAAACGCACTAAATCTTTCGCACTACAGCTATTATCTACTACCATATCACTCTCTGCTATATAATGGTCTGCTGGATTATTTTTAGTGCCAGGAATTGGATTAAAGAAAGGGTAATCTATATAACGAAAGCCTTTTTCAATATAATCCGGTGGAAGAGGGATATATCCAGCGCCTCCAGTAAACTTTATTGTACCACCTTCTCTGCTTATCTTTTCTATACCTTCTATGTTCTTATCTACGTTCAGCGGAGAAGCTTCTCCAAGAGTGTAAGGTACGAAAATTTGCCCTGGGGTCCAACTAAAGTACTGCTTATCAACGATACAAAAACCGCCAAACACCCATTTTGGAGCACATAGTCTCACCTCGAACCATTTATTGTAACATACAGTAAAACCTAATTGCCTATAAAAGGTGTTCATTATAATTGCAGCCAGCAATGACAGCAGAGTAAATATCATGATCGATTGCAAGCAAAAACTAATACAGAATTTTATCCATCCATCAAACAGACTTTTCAGCGGTGAAAATAAAATAGAGATCAGGAACAATGGCATGATAGCTATAAGAAAAGCTATACCCATAAAGCCAGAGAGAAATATTATGTAAGCATATAAACATAGCAGAAAATATAAAACGATTCCTATGAGAATTGCCGGTATCATAAGGAGGCTTGCCCACATTTGGTAATGTAAAAACGCTGCAAACTTTTTCCAAACAGAATAAGCAAAAAACTTATTGAACATGTCCTCCATGAAGCTAAACAACTTAGCTTCATCTCCTTGAGCAATACTTCCGTTGTTCATGTTGGGAGCAAAATTAGTAATTATGCTTATCAATTGTTCAAGGCCTTTGATGAATAAAACGAGAAAATGATCATAGAAAAATCTAAAACTTCCAGGAGATATAAGCACTATTACTAGAGTGATTTTCATCATTCTGATGAGCATATCAGGCTTAGTTTCTCGTATCATGCCAAAAAGATAAAGAAGCGATAAAATCATTACAAATAGAACAAGCAAGGAAAGAACAAAATTGTGAAAGCTCGTACTTTTTTCAGCTATATTTTCGAACATAGCTTGTGCAGCTGCAGGGTCGTTACTGTCAAAATGTTTTTCACAATTCTTGTTGATTAATAACACACATTTTAGGTAGTGATAAATATAATCAAAAAATCCAGAGTCACTTGGTTTTCGCACTCCGCTCAAAAATTCAAAAGAGTAGCCACCTATATTATCTAAGTAATGTCTATCTAATATTTTTACATATATTTTCCATCCTTTTTCTAACTTTACCTGATCACAATTCCTTTCCTTTAATCCCGTGTTATTTCTTTTTAAAGTAAAAAGCCCGCTTCCATTTTCTGCTAAGGAATTGTAACCTAGATGCACAGTGGGAGATTCAGGGTTGCGCATAGATTTCAGATTTTCGTTAGGATCTGGTTCCATGGTCTTTTTACCATCTGTATCTGTAAAAGTTCTTCTAAATAAAAGATAAGCACCATGACCGTTGGTAAACCAACATGGAGCACCACGTGATACTGTGTTTGCGCTATCATCTTCATTAATGCACTTGCAATTTACAGTGCAACTTGCATTAGGCTTACTTGAAAATTTTTGTATGCTAGGTTTATAATCATTACAAACTAAGTGAAAGTCAGGTAAGCTGTTGTCACTTTGTTTATCTTCAAATTTGGTTGCATATTTTAGCTGTTCCAAGCCTTGCAAGCTATAACCGCTTTTAGATTCTTTCTTATTGTCATTACTCCAAGACGTCCATGCACCATTAACTCGTACCACTAAGTCATCTCCATTGGTTTCTAATCCAGTATCTTCCCACTTCACCACTTGGTTATGGTGGAAACCATAATTAATTTCTCCAGTTTCAGGATCAATAACTTCTCCATCTTCTGGAATAAACGCATCGTGGTCGCTTGAAAAATGAGCGCTTACTGCAATAGGTTTAGGACCGAAATAGTCAGCAGATATGCACCTTGGAAAAGGCATATCGTTCTTACTACAACCTATGATCAGCACATAAGCTGCAAGAAGTAATACCCTAAACCAACATTTGCCTAAGCGTGATTGCATATCTAAACTTTTTCCAAATATAGAAATAAACTTCTAAAACTTTACTTAAAATATCTTTTTAATTAGTTACTCCATAACATCATTCATATCTTACCCCTCTTCATTTCCTTCCTTGTTTTTAGCTTTATCACTAGGATCACTTCTTATTGTTTCATCAGGATTTTTTTGCTGACCTGATTGTTTTGGTGCTTCAGGTTTAGAGCTCCCCCTCTCCTTTTTATCAGGACCTTTTTGCTTACCTGATTGTTCTGGTATTTCAGATTTAGGGCTCACGGAATTATCCTTCACGTTAACTTCCGTCCGATCTTTACCCACTTGTTGCCTAATGTTCTGTATCATACCTTGCGTCTTATTATCAAGGCCAACAGACGACAGTATAGATTGTGATGCGCTTGTGGCAACTTGACCAACACTGCCAGCAACTCCCCAACCAGAACCGAATATTGCTTGTGCCATAGCTTCTGATGCATCAACGAAAGCTTCCATTGCTTTGGCAATAATGAAGTATATTAGTGCCTGGACTAGATCTATAGGTAATGCTGCAAAGTGCCCGCCAGTTCTTTCTCCGGTACTGAGTGCAACATCAACGCTAGTGCTAGGGCCATATCCAAGAGGTAGTATTGATTTTATGAGACAGAAATCATATGATAAGAAATTGATACTAATTAAACATTGATAGCATGCAGAAAAATTCGTGAGATTGTATAAAACTGAATACATCAATTGGTTTAAGAGGGACAGGGATGAAAATAGAATGACTGGTTGTACTGCAACATGAGCCAGTGTTTTTATCCAGTTATCAAACAAGGACTTAGTCTGTTGAAATAAAATAAACACGATAAACAAAGGTGTTAACGACAATAAAAACGCTACTAAAACAGTAGATATTACATATTTCAATGTAGCGCTAATAATGCATTTTAAGAACATAAAAGTAGCGTAGAGTATTACCAAAAAAGCAATAAAACCAAAAGGACCAGAGAGCATTAATGATAAAAACTTCAGCCATGTTTCTCCTGTGAATAATACTCCCGCTGTTAAGTCTAAGAATGCAAATTTTCTTCCCCCTTCCCCTATATAGCCAGAAAAGCTATCAACTAAATAAGTACTACCATCTACAAAAAGTCTGGATAAAGTTGTACCAAAGAGTTCCCAACTTCTATCGCTAAAGGCAAAAGCTATAAATGCTATCTTGAACATTCTTACAATGAAATCAAATTTACTTAGCTGTATTGTTCCAAGCATATAGCCAACGACAGTAAATATAACGTATAGAGTAAGCAAAGCTCTTACTCCCTGAAGGAGACCTTTTATATATCCTTTATATGAATCTTTAACATTGTCTTTAAATCCTCCTGTTGCAAAATCAAATATCTCGTTTATAGTTGATGAGATAGAATCGTTAATTTTCTTTTTGACAAACAAGTTTATACTGTACTTATTGTTTTGATAATATTTGCCATCTTTGTCTGTGATGTCCTCTCTCTCTACGTTTCTTACATCGATACCAAAATATATCTTCTTAGATTCTTTATCTGTTAAATGACTTCCATTTATTATATAATAGTCCACATTATCCTCTGTTTTTTTATCCAAGTTCTCTACTTTTTTGAAATCATTAGTCTCTGGTGCAGATGGATCCTCTTGCGAGTTATCACCCAAGTACATATACAACTTTTTACCACTATCAAAGTTACATGACCTAGTTACTTTAACGTGGTACCCGCCCCTATTACGGTAATAATAGCCATGGTCTGCAATAGCAAGCATCACACTGCTATCGGGAGTTACCTTGTCATTTACTGGATAATCCTCATTCAACTTCAAAGAAAAATCCTCAAAATTATCGCTAATTTGTGAACACACATTACCCTGTCTTGCACCTATTTCATTATCTGGAAAACATTGAATACCTTTAGCAGTATCTTGGTCATCAAGATCACCAATTTTTGCAACAAGAGCCTCAGCCCAAGAGTTATCATCTTCAGTAAAACTACCTGCTTTGACATTTTCTTCCACTTTCTTTAAATAAGAATACATATCACATTTGTCGTTTTTATTATCATATTTTTCGTATCTTATAGAAGAGACACAGTTCTGTTTTCTTGCTTGACCTAAATTATAGTTCCATATACCCTCTTTGCTGTAACATATATTTTGATAGTAACAGTTAAGCTCATAAGAGCTGTACTTTTTTCTCTCATCAGGACTACAGTTTTTTCCATCACATAACTCGTTCAATCCTATTTTAGCGCGGCGTAAATCGAGTAGCGAACCATTGATCCATGGACTTTCGTTTTTAACATAATCTTTATTAAAATGCACCTTATTATCGTATGGAGTGTAGCCGTTGCCAACTAACACTCTCCTTTTTTCCATGTTTTCTTTGCTAAGCTGCGGAAATTCTACTGTAGTCCTTTTACTATTATCTCCACAATAAAACGTTCCTCCATTGAGCATGTCTTCTATCGTAGCTTTTTTATCTCCTGTTTCAGTGCTATAACAATTGTTATCAAAGCTGGTACCTTTTCCTCCTGGATTGTTATAATCAATTTTCATATCTCTGGAAACTAAGCTAAAGCTTAACTTGTCGCCAGGATTTACTTTAATTCCAGTGTCTACATAACGTCTCTTACTATAATAGGATTGATCATTTCCGAACCTTTTGCCTTTACACACTTCTTGTTCGTCAAGACCGAAATTGTCAGCTAACTTGTCATTATTAATGTCTCTAGCTCCCTCGTAATCTGGTTCTGAGTTATCCACACAAAACACAGCTGGCACAAGTACTTTCCTTGGATTTTTGTCTTCTTTAAAAGGGCAGAAATTTACTGATCCATCGAGGGTGAATTTGATTTCTTCATCCTTGCTAATTATCTGACCAGAATCAACCCAATGAATTTTAACTTTTTCATCTGCTTTATGAACTGGAACATCCACATTAACGCTGATATTTCTGCTCTGCAACCCAGGTTCGACACAATCCATGTTACAAGCAGTGATTGCGAAACATAGTATCAATAATAGTGATCTTTTACTTATCATTGTGGGCCTCCTGTAGGTATCTTAGGTCCTTGAGGTCCTTGAGCCCTTTGCGGTATTTGAGGTCTTGATGCATCTGACTGTTGAGAAGAACCCCCTCCTCCATGTCTTCTTTGAACGCTTTGTTCATCTAACCCTACTATTCCCAGCAAGCTTTGTTGATATTGTTTTCCAGGTTCGCTTGCCACATAAACACCAAACAATGAGTCAGATACTGCAGAAGAGGCTTTAACTAAAGCCTTCATAGCGTGCCCCAAAATAACAAAAGCCATCATAGCGGTAATATTAGGTGTATATTTGGAAGCATAACCATAGAAGATACAAGGGTTAAAAATCTTTAGGTTAATACTAAGTATACACGTAGAGCAGACTTCAAAATCAAATACTGAATATATGATATAATCCATAACTTGACTTATCAGTGATATAAAAATTAAAAGCACTACTGGATGAATCGCAAATCTTGCTAAATTTTTAACCCAATTGTGAAACATATGCCTAGTACGTGTAAATAGGAGGCAAATAATAAAGATAGGCGCTAAAGATAGCAATAACGCAACTATCACTATAGATGTAATAAAAGAAAATAAGGCATTAAAAATGGATAAGCTCACTGTGATTAAACCCCAAATCACCAAGCAAAAAGATACAATGCCCAAAGGGCCAGAAAATATAAGAGATACTATTAACAATACTGAATGCGATGACAAGAACCTATTGAGCGGCAAATCAAGAAACTCAAAAACATTTGAAGTAGTGCCTCTGAAATTTGCTATTTCTATTAACTGTTTTGGGGTGTTAATAAAAATAGAAAATGCATTGTTATAAAAAAAATTCCAACTGTTGTCCTGCAGCAGCTGGGTAATAACTCCTATCTTTACGCATATAATTAGAAACTCATATATAGAAATATGAGTTAAACCAAAAAAGTAGTAAAGGGTATATAAGGTTATGTATAATACTAACAGCGATATTATCGTAGATCTAATGGTGTTTGTTCTGCTTGATTTTATAAAACTTTCATAAAGAGACTTTACAGGACTAATATCAGAGTGAATCGCGTTGGGGTCTTTATAGCTGGAACCAAAAAATGCAGTTTTTACTTTTTCGTCAAAAAAATTATAGATTGCACTAAAAGTTCTTGTAGGTAGCTCTTTAGTTGTGAGGTTAATGCTAAACTGACCTTCATTTTTATAATCGCAGCCATGGTCTCTTATTCCGTAATATATGGTGCCTGTTTTGTCTTTTAACTTTTCTTTTATGCTTTCCATATATTGGATGTCATGAACTTTGCTGATATCCACAGATATATCTCCCTGGGTTTCATCAGGGTTATGCTCAGGGAATTTATCAGAAACGTGTATATATAAGTTGTTTTCTAGACTATGGTTCTTTGTTACTCTTATGTTGAACCCGCCTTTGTCATTTGTATTGTAGCAGCTTTTGTCATTTCTGCTACATAGACTAAAAGTTAAACTTGGTATTTGATGGTCATTCTCCATCTTATGATCACAACTAGTACATAAACCACCACTTGAAATGTGTTCAAGAGTTTCATTATCCATACCAACTTTTAGAAATGTAATGTCAGTTTTTACCTGCTTTTTTTTCAGTATGTTACTAATAGCGTTAACATCATCAGACCGGGATATCTCACCCTCTATACTATTGTATTCAATATACACGCAATCTTTGTTTCCACTGCCAGAAGAAAATTTACATATACGTTTACAGAGTAAATTTAAAATGCGCGTATCTATCTTACTTGCACTGCTCTCTGAAAGCTTGCTGCAATCTATATTTTCTCCTTGTTTCATAGAGTGAATAATATTTTCAATTTCCTTTTTTCTTTCATCTTGATCTAACTTCGAAAACCAGTACTCTCTTCCACTCAACCATTGCGCATCGCCTATTATATATTTATTAGGACATATCCCATCCTTGCCACCTTGGCATTTCTCTTGATTTAAAACATGTGCAAAATGTTCCGTTTCTTGCTCGCTACACTTTTCGTCGATTTTCACATACCTGATTTTTGTCTCACTCTCTTTATCTTTACACACTTTACTTCCAACAACACTAAAGCTTATCGTATCGCCAGCTTCAAGTGCAAATGGTAATGTAACGTCATTTCTCCCAGGCCCAATTGCAAAATCTGTATACTGCTTAGGACAAAAATTAACCTTACTAGGCACTATATTAATCTCTGTTACGCTTCTTATCCCATCTGAGATGTAAACACCGGAATCAATCCACTTCTGCTCTGTTGACACTATATCTAGTTTTTCACGCAAACCTGATAAATTTTCTGGCTTAATACAGTTATCCTCCCCGCATCCAGACAATAAAAAAAGCACCACAAAACTTATGCACAATTTACCCAAGTTTTGGTTACTTAAACGTTTAAGCATCTGTTACTTACCTTAACTAGCATCACCACCACCTTAGTTAATCTTTTCGCTGGAACCTTTACCACTATTTCCACCTCCTCCACCAGTACCTCTTGCCTTCTTGACAGCCGCAGCAGCAGCTTGACCAACACCTCCAGCAGCAGCTTTGGCAGCAGATAAAGCTTTGCCCACCATTTGTCCAGGTGTATGACCTGATCCAAGTGCTGATCTATAGTTACCAGCAAGTTCGGCAGCCATACCAGGAAGAATAGTTAAAAAGTGGTAAAATAAAAACAGTACTAAACATAACTTCAGTAATTCTCCAAGTATAGAATTACTAAATTCAACATACTTAAAATCAACCAGACCAAGTAGCGCAGCCTTCTCCCATTTCCACTCTTGCAGCATGCATGCTAAAGTATTTGGATTGCTAGCACATTCTCCTTTTTTCAGCTTAAACCATTGTTTCTTGCTACTACCTGAGGCCCTTAATTTGTCCTCATATTCCTTGTCTTGCTCAAAACTCAGACCCCTGTAAAAGATTTTGTCACATGCTATAAACATAAAAGATAGAAACGCAAAAAGGATAACCGGGTATAAGCTATAGGTGATTAATTCTTTTACCCAGCCATCAAAATATCCTTTGGTGTGTTGAAATAAAACCATAGGAATGAACAAAGGTGATAAGATGACGATTACACTTAAAGCAACTAGAGATAAAATAAATACATAGCACAGCCACAAAATAACCATCATCATCAAAACGGCCATAAATATACAGACAATGGCTACTAAAATTTGTCCACCAGCGAAAATAATACCGATTATCGAACCTGCAACTAACAAGACAGGAGCAGCACCAAGCAAGATTGCTAACGTTACAACACTTCCAGTACCAATTTTGCCACCAATCCCTTCTAAAGGTGCTCCTAAATAGAATAGAATCCTACAATCAAGCCTGTCCCAAGGAGCGAGATAACTGTAAGATACCTTCTTTCTTGCACGATCGTATTCATAATCCTCTGCTTTGTAGTTACATATACCTTTACTTTCAGATGAAGCTTTCAGCACTATTTCTGACAAACCATTTGAGAGACGAGTTAATTCTCCATAGTAATGAGACATGGTACTGCCTGTTGTAAAATAAATCACTAAAGCGAATTTAATAATCAACATGTACATCTCTTGTGGACTGCGAACTCCACCAGACATAGCTTTTATAGAAAACAGTATTAAAGCCAAAACTAGGACAGCAGTTACGGTGTTTTTTAGCTTTTTCTGTGCTACAGATAAGAAACTGCCCTTGTTATGTCCATTTTGATCGTTAAGTGGGCTGCCACTTGAATCAATACCTGCAACTAAATTATCTAACGATTCCTTAATGCATTGCACTATCATAGAAGTGATGGGAAGAGGAGCTAATGATTTACTCCCTGCCTGATTGTAGCAAGCTTCAGAGACATACGAGCTAAAACAGCCTTTATTGTTGTAACCTACAAAAATTTTTCCTTCTTTTTCTTTGTTTCTGATAGTAGTTTTATAGTTATCATCATTGCCAATAGGAATGTCTTCCTTCCCTGTATCATCCTTGTTTTTGAATATCATCACAGATTCTTCACACATAGGAGCAAGCGGGTCAGGTAGTAATTCCGTGCATCCCATATCAACCCCTTGCGGCCAAGGAGTCATTTCGATACCAAGCATTCTCACACTTGCCAGCTCCACACACAACCTGCCCATTTTTCTCACTGCTTTGAATGTAGCTCCATGTATGGTTTCGCTTTGCCCAGCTTTAAGAACTTCACATTTCAGTTCACCATCAACTTTTGGCGACCATGACCCATCTACGTATCCAGTGTCCTTCTCTCTAACATCAAAGTCTATATCACTAAAAAGATTACCAAACGTTAAGGGGTTTCGATGACATACTTCTATATATTCACTGTATTGCACTCCATTTTTGGGCCAAAAATAATTCCTATATTCGTTATTCATAGTATCTGAGTTGTTAGAGTCTAAAATCTCTTTTTCTGTTTGTTTTCCATCTTTTCCTGATTTTCCTTGTAATGCAGAAAAATATTCGTCTTCTTTTTGATAATTTTTATCTGTGTGGACACTATAACCTGTATCTTTTAATTTAAAGTTTTTATATTTTCCATCATGGTCACGTGCAACTGGGTGTCTAACAAAACTATGCTCACAAACAACAAGCCCCCCTATTGCTTTCCAGACTCCAACAACTGCAGCTATCATACCAACAATAACAAAAGCAGTAAATAAACCAGCAGAAGAGACGATCAAAATAACGCCAGTCCATACTGCACCAATAGCAATTGCTATCCCAGCGATTGCTGCACCTGTCTTAAACGCTCCACAGTCAGGATTAGAGGCACGACTGAAACTGCCAGTAGAATTAAATCCGCTAACAAATTCTGTCTTGTCAGTACCACTTACTCCATCTGCAAGCACTGGATATGAGAGTAAAAAGTCTATATTTAGTAAAAATATCGCAATTAATAGCAATGACAGCTTAGTCTTAAACATTTTTTACCTTCTGATAAAATATAGGCAACCATACTTTTGGGTTGTCCCCAACTTCATTTAATATATCGTGTAACAATAGAACACTTTCTGCACGTCCGGATAATACGTTGATTATATCATCCAGGTCTTTTAAGTCTATTCTAGCTACTACAGCATTAACTCCTTGTTTCACCAAAAAGAATCTAGTGCTTGGATCTGTGTGCTTGATTAATATATATTCACGTTCAGTTAACATAAAAACATCCCGATAGACACTAGTAGCTTTCAGATTTGGTAAAAAAATCTGTGTCGCTGTTTGTTGTACAAGCGTATCGCTAATAGCACTTTTACTTGCATCCTCAACACTCTGAGTAGCAAAAATCACAAAAGCATTTAGTTTTCTCAGTACCTTCAACCAGTCTTTTATCTTGGGTGCAAAAACTGGATTATCTATTAATGCCCATGCCTCATCAAGAACGATAATGGATGGAGTGCCATCAAGAGATATACTAATCCTATGAAATAAATAAATCAATACTGGTCCAAGGGCAACAGGATCTTTGAGCAAGCTAGCCATCTCAAAACCAAATACTCTTGCTCGTGAAAAATCTAGCAAATCTTCTTTATTGTCAAATATTGCAGCATGAGAACCATTATCATGCCACATAGATATTGCTCCAGCTAGAGTATCAGGACCTGCAAGCCCTAAAAACGGTACAAGGTTTCTCAAGAATCTGTCTTCTTTTCTTAATTTAAAATTTCCTTCAATTGCATCATTAATTCGTGCAATATCTTCTGAAGTAAATTTATCATTATATACCGAAATTAAAGACTTTATCCACTCCATTAAAAATGTTCTATTATCAGAGGTGTCATCAAGTTGCAAAGGATTAAAATTTGTTTTAGTTCTTGGTTCTATTACAGTATAGATACCACCAAGTGCTCTTAAGAAAATCTCTGCACCGCGATCTTTGTCAAAAAAGAATACCCTTGGAGAAAACTTCATCGCTTGGGCACACAAGAAATTCATTAAAACAGTTTTACCAGCACCAGTTGGGCCAATTATCATAGTGTGTCCAACATCCCTTATATGAAAGTTGAAAAAAAATGGAGTACCAGATGTCGTGTCAAAAACTGTAACAGCATCTCCCCAGTGGTTATTGAATTTATTGCCAGTAGGATAATTATGTTGAGATGCAAATCCAGCCAAATTAAGACTACTTATTGTAGCTTTTCTCACTATATAATCGAAATTACCAGGAATTTGCGCCCAAAATGCTGGTTCAAGGTTAACTCTCTCACGGACAGGATAAACACCGCAATTAGAAAGCTCTGATTCTACCAACGACAGAGCGTTATCCAATGATTTAGGACTTTTTTCTATACATAAAATAGTCAGGTGATGTTGACCAAAGGCAATCTTACCACTCATTGCGTCATCAAGCGCTTGAGAAATTTCTGCTATTTGAGAAATAGCTTTATCTGCAGACTGTATCATTCGATTTTGCTGTATCTGCATTTTTCCAATCGCCATTTGCCTGTTTATAAATTGAAAAGATTGCGTAATTATAAACTCGTAAGGAAGTTGTAAAAACGAATCAAGCATTCCTGCAGAAGTATGATTTCCATATTCTTTGATACTAATTATTCCAGCATATTTACTCCCATTATGAGTCACAACCTGTATTATCTTACGGCCAAAGAATAACCTATGTACTGGTAAGTATCTTGATATTTCAGTTCTTAGCGGAAAAAGCGTATTTGTAACGAAGCCACAATTTACAATTCTAGATAGAAACTCCATTACTTCACAGAACAAACCATCTGGAGTTTCTTTTACTCCAAGGATTTTAGGCGAATAATTCCTAAGGCTTGTCACTACACGATTTGTCGTTTCCTCTAAATCTTCATACGTGGCACGCATATCACTTTCCCAAGCATGTTTTGAAGTTACATGTCCGAATTTTTTTAGTAGATATGACAAAAATTCTACTCCTTTTGTGTCTGCTCTACGGATAATCGTAATGTATAGGTCATTAATAAATGATTGCCTTGTTGCGTGTTTTTCTCTCCATTTTAGATTTACGTGATTAGCGAAAAAATTCGGCAAACCTTGACTTGCAAATTCATCAGAAAAAATATTTTTTTTACGTCTGATAGTATGAAAATACAAACTAAATGCAGGAGATGAAATGCTTCTGAGCATCTGATTCCTGATATTATTTTGTATTACTAAATCCTCGTCATCGGCGGTTTCAAATGCAAAGCCACTTAATTTTATAACCTTAACCAACCAATTTTCTTTTGTCATCAAGGTTGTGCTATTCCAATAGCAAGAATAAGGAATAAATTCAGCAGCGTGAACTTCCCTGTTCAGAGTAGGTTTACTCTTTGATTGAATAGTCCTAAACCTCAGCATCACACAACATTAAGCAATATCATAAGAATTGGCTCCATGATAAAAACGATTTAAACATTTCGAGCACTTTCCTAGTTTTACCATAAATAATTCAATAAACAACGGTTCTTTTGCAGAAGCTATATAGCCAAGTCCATGTATACCTGGTAACATTAAGAGAATCACTCTCAAATCATTTGAATTAATGAAAATTAGCATGCAAATCAGGACGTTTAATATTGCAAACATATAACTCACGCCAAAGAGCATTGCAGGCCTTGTAAGACCTTTAAATAATTGATCTGTTTGTATACTACCTGTGGACATATCTTTAACCTTCTAATAATAACTAATACTATATCATTATATTAAAAATCCATTGAAACTAGTAGCACTTTAAGTTAAGATACATTATTTAACCCAGATAATGACAAGTTGGCCATTTCAAGAAGCAGAAAAAATATTGCAAGAGTTTCCTAATAAAAAAGAAATAATATTTGAAACTGGTTATGGACCCTCTGGTTTACCCCACATAGGAACCTTTGGAGAGGTTTTCCGCACTACAGTTGTTGTAAATGCATTAAAAAAAATAGCTCCTGGTATAAAAACCAAAATCATTGCAGTTTCAGATGATATGGATGGTTTGCGAAAAATACCAGATAATGTGCCAAATCAAGAGATGCTAAGGGAGCACTTAAATAAACCATTGACTATGATACCCGATCCATTTGGCACTCATGAGAGTTATGGTCATCACATGAATTCGTTGTTGTGTAAATTTCTTGATTTGTTTGAATTTGAATACGAATTTAGGAGTGCAACAGAGTGTTATAAATCTGGCGTTTACGATGAAAAACTTTTACTCCTGCTGAAAGATTATGATAAAGTGATGGACGTAATGCTTCCATCATTTCGGAAAGAAAGGCAGCAGACTTACAGTCCATTCTTGCCGGTATGCCCAAAAACTTCCCAAGTTTTACAAGTTCCAGTAATTGAAACAAATACAGATAAAGGAACAATCACGTATGAAGACCCAAACGGGGAAAAAATAGAAGTTCCAGTGAAAAAAGGAAAATGTAAACTGCAATGGAAACCTGATTGGGGAATGAGGTGGGCCGCATTTGGAGTAAATTATGAAGCTCACGGAAAAGATTTAACTCCATCTGCTGTGCTTTCAAGTCAAATATGTGAAATACTTGGAAAAAAGCCACCACTTCTGTTTTGCTACGAGCTTTTCCTTGATAAAGGAGGAAAGAAAATATCAAAATCAAGAGGAAATGGCATTTCAATTGAAGAGTGGTTAACTTACGCACCAACAGAGAGCTTAGCATTGTACATTTTTCAGAGCCCTAAAAAAGCTAAACGTTTATATTTTGATGTGATACCAAAATCAACTGATGAGTATCTAGAGTTTGTTAAGCGTTATAATGAGAACAACGGGGAAAACACAAATAGTAAATTTAATACAGAACCTGGTTATGATGAGAAATTTTTAGGAGAAGCGCAGGTGAGCACCGCAGAATACTCGAATGTATTTGAGGAGCGCAAGCAAGCTTTAACGACAAAATTGCCATCAGAAGCAAACCCTGCCTGGCATATCCACCAGGGCAATGTTCCCAATATAGAAACTTCAGGCATAAATTTCTCACTACTTTTAAACCTAGCAGCGGCTTGTAATGCTGAAAACAAAGAGATCCTATGGGGTTTTATATCCTCTTATGCACCGAACGTCACACCAGAAAATAATAAAATGCTTGATAGACTTTCAGACTTTGCAGTAAAGTATTACCACGATTTTATCAAACCAACAAAATCATATAAAACTCCAAATGCAAAAGAGAGAGAAGCGTTACTAGATTTGAAGGACACTTTACATTCTCTATCTACAACTGTTACTGCTGAAGAAATTCAATCTCAGATATTTTCTATTGGAAAAAAATATGATTATACCAACTTACGTGACTGGTTTCAGCTATTATATGAAATGTTACTTGGCCAAAAAACCGGTCCAAGAATGGGATCTTTCATAAAGCTTTATGGAATAGATAATACGATTTCTCTCATAGAAAGCGCTACTAAATGTATACTTTAGAGTTTACCTTCTTTCATTTGAGCTCTTTAGTTTTTAGCTCTGCCTTCTAAGGCTTTTACTCGTGACAACCACTGTGCCTGCGATCTTGTCGTGCCAAGTTTGACAGCGTTTGTTGAAATTTGACCATAAAAAGCCCAAGAATAATGGTGCAGCTGACAATATAAAGGAAAAAAATCTCTTTGTTGCTTGTCTCAAAGTTATCTTTTCAAAAGTTTGTGCATTTACAACTCTGAGCCCAAGTAGTAGTTTTCCGGGTGTAGCAGTAAACCTTACCCACATATATGTTACATAGCAAAAGAGCATAATGAATTGGACTATTTGATTTAGGATTTGTAATTTTATAAGTCTACTCTGCGTTGTCTTTTCTTCTGCAGACAGTGGCGCTTGCATTTGGTATTTTGCAGCAATTTGACTTAATATTTTGCTATCCTCTGAGTTCATAAAGAGCTGATTTAAGGCTTGGCTGCAAAACTGCAAGAACAAAACGATAATAATCAAATCAAGCAATACTGATATATAGCGCCTAAGTCCTGTTACATAACATATCCCATTTTCATCTTTCTTTACCTTTTGAATAACATTTATAGAAGAAAAAATAGAAAATAGACGATTAAAAAATTTATGTAACATATATACTTTCCAATATTTAACGTGCCCCTGGCCGGACTTGAACCAGCATGCTTTTGCAAGCAACAGATTTTGAGTCTGCCGTGTCTACCATTCCACCACAGGGGCATTAAGTTTTAATGCTATAGGCAACAAGGAATTAGTCAAAATTTTTTGCCTTTACATCTTTCAAATGAGGACTAAATATTCTACAATAATCAACAGTTATTCTCAAAACTTAAAATGAATGAATTAGCTAGTCTCCTCAGTTCAAGAAGTGTAGATAAGGAAATATGTAAATTACCGCATAATTTAGAAGCCGAGCAAATGCTTATTGGCGCAATGATTCGTGATAATAGAATCTGTGATGCAGTTGAAGATACAATCACGGCAGAGAATTTCTATGATCCATTACATCAGAGTATCTTTACGCAAATATCCAAAACCAGGAAACACGGTATAGTTGCCAATGAACTAAGCCTCAAAATGTTTTTTGAGAACGACCAAGCGTTTACCGAGTGTGGTGGGATAGAGTACTTAACAAAGCTTGCAGCAAAGGCAAGTATTGCACTTGATATCTATAGTTTGACTAGAATAATCCGTGATACTTACTTAAGGAGATGTTTAATTAAGCTCGGGCAAGAAATAGTTGGTGATAGCTACAACTACGATATTGAAAATCCTGCACAGGCGCAAATTGAACAAGCAATGACAAAATTATTCAACTTAGCAGTAAAAAAACAAGGTGAGAAAACATATATAAAACTTGCAAGTTCAATTAAAGACGTAGTTGAGAAGATCAGCATACTGAAAAACAATCCAGAAGCGCTGGGCGTTACAACCGGACTTCAAGATCTAAATCAGCTTCTTGGTGGCCTACAAAAATCTGATTTATTAATTTTAGCTGCAAGGCCTTCTATGGGTAAAACAGCACTGGCGCTAAACATCGCACTTAATGCTTGTAAAATGTTGCAAAAAAGAGCAGATAAACAACACTATGTAGCGTTTTTCTCACTTGAAATGTCAGCAGAACAATTAACCGCAAGGCTGATCACTATAGATTCAGGGATTAGTTATTATAAGGCATTAACCGGGAGAATTAGCGATTTTGAATTGCACGAATTCATCAATGCTAGTACAGAATTATCTGAACTGCCTTTCATCATAGATGACACCCCTGCGCTATCAATTAGTGCCCTTCGCACCAGAATACGCTTGTTGTATCAATTATATAATGTAGAAGTGGTATTCATTGATTATTTGCAGCTAATCAGAGGAACAACAAAAAGAAGTAATGAAAATAGAGTACAAGAAATCTCGGAAGTGACGCAGGGTTTGAAAGCAATTGCAAAAGAGCTGAATATTCCCATTGTTGCACTATCTCAGCTCTCTCGTTCTGTTGAGCAGAGGGATGATAAAAAACCACAACTTTCTGATTTACGTGATTCAGGAAGCATAGAGCAAGACGCAGATATAGTGATGTTCCTCTATAGAGAAGAATACTATGAATTAAGAAAGCAGCCAAATGAAGGAAGCAATAAACATCGGGAATGGCAAGAGAAAATGGAAAAAATTAGAAACATTGCAGAGCTCGTTATTGCAAAGCAGAGAAATGGGCCAATTGGCAGTGTGAAGCTATATTTTGACTCTAACAGAGGTGCATTTAAAGATTACACGGAAAGGCATAGTTTGTAGCTTGGCAGCAATCTTTTTGTTCCCAATTTCGTTGGTTATTTTTTTATGTGAAGGTAGCTTGACAATTTCTTAAAAATCCTTTTATAACGGTATTATATTTTATAATACATAAGGAATAATCATGATAAGTAAAGGCAATGTACCCTATTATATGGCTGGAACTCTGGCTGCTTTCACTTTATTAGCATCTGGAGTGTTTGCTGCAGCTCCTTATGTTGGTTTCTTAGCTCCAGTTGCAGCATTAAGTATTGGCCTGCCATTTATTATTGGTTGTGCTGTACTCTCTGCTGTAGCCATTGCACTTTCAGCTGTAGCAATTAGCAAAAACAATACTATTTCTCAACAAGGAAAGCTTGAAAGTTGTATAGCTCAAAGGAAGCAGGAAGAAGAAAATGCAAGGGCAGGGTTGAAGGCTAAGGGTTTACTTCCTAACGCTTCATATAAAAGTGTTGAAAGTTGTGTAGCTCAAAGGAAGCAGGAAGAAGAAAATGCAAGGGCAGGGTTGAAGGCCAAGGGTTTACTTCCTAACGCTTCATATAAAAGTGTTGAAAGTTGTGTAGCTCAAAGGAAGCGGGAAGTAGAAAATGCAAGGGCAGGGTTGAAGGCTAAGGGTGTACTTCCTAACGTTCCATATAAAAATGTTGAGGCTTTTAGCCCAAAAAGTCAGCCAACTAAAGAAGGAAATGGTCAAAGCTGGGCTGCATGGGCTTGGCAAAACAAGTCTAAGATAGGAGTAGGAGCAGTAGGAGGAGTAGCATGGTTAGCATATGTTGCTGCAAATGGTGGACTTGGTGTTGCTGACAGCTCGTCTAGTATAGTAAGCAATCCTGTTGATAGCACAGAAAGTGGTGGATTTTGTGTTGCTGACAGCTCGTCTAGTATAGCAAGCAATCTTGTTGATAGCACAGAAGATGGTACCTCATTATATGCACTAGCCTCAACTATAATAAGCATTATCTTTATAAGTTATGGGCTTGATGTGGATTTCACAGGACCTATAAGAGATCATGGATGGGGATATTATCACTAATCTGTTTTCTGGAAAAGGTAATAGTGCTGAGAGTAGTAAAACTGTTGGATCTAATCAAATGAATATACCAGCAAAAGAGGCTACATGTCTTGATAGTACATCTTTCCCTAGAGTAGATAATGGTATAAACACATTAAAACAACCAGATACTCTTGTTGATTCTGTTAAGTTGAAAAAACTAACAGAAGATCACCCTTCAATCTATAGTGCTGCTAAGCATTAACTTTTGAAAAACCGGCGTAGGTTTAGGCAATGTTATGCCTGAACTTACGCATGCGTCGCACAGAGATTTTAAATCTCGTTGTTCTTTTGAAATTTGCAATTGATCAAGTATCATTTCTGCTGACTTGGGAACAATTGGCTGCAATAAAATGCCTATTATTCTTATATATTCCAGTAATTTGTAGATTACTAAATTCATGCGTTCTCTATCAGTTTTGCTTAATATCCAGGGTGCACTTTTGTCTATATAAGCATTGGCTTCAGAAGAGATGTTGATAATTAGAAGTATAATCTGGTTGAACTCATACTTTGATAGATGATTCATCACCTGATCGAGTATAGCTTTGCAACCTGGAAGACTTTCTTCATCTTTAAGTAGGCTTTGATCGATTGTTGGTACAATTCCAGAACATTGCTTGTGTAAAAATGAAATTGTTCTTTGTACTAAATTGCCTATATTGTTTGCAAGTTCTGAGTTTATGCGGCTGATCATGTCTTTCTTACTGAAATTTCCATCTTGGCCAAAACTTGCTTCCCGAAGGAGAAAATAGCGTAGTTGATCAACACCAAACTCTTGAGCGAGGCCAATTGGATCTATGACATTACCAAGGGACTTGGATATTTTTTCTCCTTCGTTTAGCCACCAACCATGAACTGCAATTTGTTTTGGCAGTGGCAAATCTGCTGAAAGGAGAATTGCTGGCCAATATACGGCATGAAAACGCAATATGTCTTTACCAATTACATGAACATTGAAGGAGTTATCAGCTGATGTCATTCCAGCGCGTGACGCTGGAATCTGCGTTTTGGATTCTGCCCAAAATCTTTTATATTCCTCACCCTCGGTACTAGGGAAACCTATTGATGTAAGATAATTGGTTAATGCATCTATCCAGACATAGATTACGTGTTTGTCATTACCTGGTACTTTTATTCCCCAGTTAAAACTAGTGCGAGAGATTGAAAGGTCAGTGAGTCCCGATTTTACAAACGACATCACTTCATTTTTTCTGCTCTCAGGAAAGATAAAATTTGGTTGACCTTCATATAGCTCAAGTAATTTGTTTTGCCAGTTTGATAAGCGAAAAAAGTAGCTCTCTTCTTTTATCCACTGAACTTCTGCGCCTGTTGGTGCTTTGCCATCTATCAGCTCTGACTCCTGATAAAATGCTTCATCACGCACTGAATACCAACCCGAATAGGAATCCAAATATATTTGTCCTCTCTCTTCAAGTCTATTCCATAAAGCTATAACTGCTTTTTTGTGACGTTCCTCCGTAGTGCGAATAAAATCGTCATACTCAAAATTCATGAACTTAGCCAATTCTTTAAATGAAACGCTCACTTCATCTGTAAATTCTTTTGGCTGCATTTCCTTTGCTTTAGCTGCTTTTTCGATTTTTTGTCCATGTTCATCTGTACCGGTAGTAAATTTGACTTTTTTTCCAGCTAGTTTCATGAACCTTGCCACCACATCACAGATGAGAGAAGTATATGCATGCCCGATATGCGGCTTATCGTTTATGTAATATATTGGCGTGGTGATGTAAAAGTTCTCGAATTGTTCCATTATGCAGTGCTTAAAGCTTTATCGTATCTGTGCTAGTAATAAAAATCAATGTGTAGTACACTATGTATAACTATACAAACGTTTGTTTTAGAAAGCAATCCGTACAGCAGATGGTGTCATCCAAGTAGCTGACAACATAGAAACGAAAAAACTTACTTGACAAGCCTCGCCAGCCCCCTTATTATGAAACTGAAGGTATTCAGTTATCTTCATCTGTGCAGATTAAACAGCAAGAAAACAACGTAATTGGCGTCTTATTTTTAATTTTTTGCACTATGTGCACCTTATGTCTTCACAATATTTCTAGGTTTTTACCTACACAAGCTGAAACGCGCTTATAAGTCGTTTAAGACAGTATAGTACACCAATTTGCAGGATTAGAGAGTGACAACTAGCTAACACGGGATTTCTTTTGCCTTTTTTTTCATTTGGTAAATTTCTTAATGTTTATAGCTAAACGACAACCGTCATCCCGCAGCGGGATCTCTTGTTAGCGGATGAGATACCGCGAATGAATCGCGGTATGACGTAGGGCTACAGGTGTCATTCCAGTGCTTGGCACTGGAATCCAGCCTTTATTATGCAGCCACTTGTTGAAATTACGTCTTCTGGGTCCCAGTGTCAAGCACTGGGATGACAGGAAGAGAAGGCTACTTGGATGACACCGTCTTGGATGGAAACCAGTGTCAGCTACTTTCATGACACCATTCTTTTTTCTGGATCCAAGTAGTCAAGCTACTCGGATGACAAGAAGAGGGTGATATTAGAACCGTCTCAAACTACAATGTTTCCACAAAGTATATAATTAACACCCACACCTTTAGTTAGATTCCACTCACGCTTTATTACGTTGTACTCCATGCCAGCCATGTTTTGCAGCGTTACATTATTTTCTCTTAAGTGATTTGCAATTTCTGACGGCTTGAGAAATTTATTCCAGTTATGCGTACCTTTTGGCAGCCAATTTAATATGTACTCTGCACCAATTATTGCAAGGCAGAAGGATTTGATAGTTCTATTTATTGTGGATATAAAGATTAACCCCTCCGGTTTTAGCAGCTCTATTGCTTTCTTCATGAAAAGCTCTAAATTATCCACATGTTCAACTACTTCCATCAACAGAACCACGTCGTACTTCTTGTCATTGCTTAGCTCTTCAATGCTGGTGTGCATATATTCTACATTAAGCCCTACTTTTTTCGCATGTGACTGTGCCACTTTGATGTTTTCTTCACATACATCTATTCCTATAACGTTAATGCCAACGCGTGCCATTGACTCTGACAAAATGCCACCACCGCATCCAACATCAAGCAATGATAATTCTTTTAAATCGCATTTTTTTAACTCTTTTATTTTCTTAATAATGTAAGATACTCTAATAGGATTCATCATGTGCAATGGCTTAAATTTGCCATTCTCATTCCACCATTCACCTGCCATTTTAGCGAATTTTGATATTTCATCTTCGTTATAAGTTTTTGTTTTTTTTTTCTTAGAGGTTATATTGCTGAGTTTATTAAGGCGTTTTTTATGTCTGCTTTCTTTTGAAAATTCTGTTTCGAGGAATTGTTTGACTATGTCTTTTGCTAATCCACTCGCAGTAAATCCTGCACCAAGACACAGTACATTTGCGTTGCCATGCTCGCGAGCTAATTTTGCGATCTCAACACTGTTACATAAAGCAGCGTAGATTCCTTCAAAACGATTTGCCACGGTACTCATGCCCAAACCTGTACCACAAATTAATATCCCATAATTTGCTTTTTTGCTTGTTATATCTTCTACAACTTTAACAGCGTAATCTGGGTAATCTACACACTTTTGCTTAGCAGTGCAACCTTGATCTATCGCTGTGTAACCCAGGGTTTCCAAGTAGGATTTTATTTCTGATTTTAATTCATAACCAGCATGATCTGAGGCAATTGATATTATATCTGACATATAAAAAATTGATCTTGCATAACTTAAGGATATTTATATGGGTAATTTATTTTGATCTTTCTGTCAAGCCGTTTTAATACTCCTGATCTTTCGGGAGTCCTAAAGCTTGAAATAAATTTCGAGTCAGATGTGTATAAATTCTATATAATTTTTATCCTACTACTAATTCAATAAGATGGATCACATAGATATTATAAAATCAAAATTATTATTATCTGACATAGTAGGTAAAAAAGTCAGGCTAATAAAAAGAGGAAATAGTTTTGTTGGGCTCTGTCCATTTCACAACGAAAAAACTCCATCTTTTTCGGTGAGCAATACTAAGGGGTTATATTACTGTTTTGGTTGCTTGGCTAGTGGTGATGCATTTGAATTTATTTCACAAACTGAAGGACTAAGCTTTAAAGAAGCATTGGAAAGATTAGCATCGGTTACAGGTGTTGAACTGCCCAAAAGTCTTAGTATTACAAAAGGGGACAATAAACTATTTTTAGCGCTTGATTTAGCTGCAAATTGGTTTGCACAAAAAAATCAGGGCGTTGTAGATTATTTAAAGCAGCGCAAGATTTTACCTGAAATCATAGATAAATTTAAGATAGGTTATGCACCAAGCTCTGGTTTGAAAGAGTATTTAAACTCTTCAGGTATTGAAGACAAAATTTTAATTGATATTGGATTAGTAAACAAAAATTTTCATGATTATTTTTATGACCGGCTGATATTTCCTATACAGAGCATTACAGGAAGAGTTATTGGTTTTGGCGGACGTGCGCTGAGTTCTGAGCAACAGCCGAAATATTTAAATAGCCCAGAGAGTCAGCTCTTCAAGAAGAGGGAGAATTTATACGGATTAAACTTTGCTTTAAGCGAAATACGTAAAAAACAGCACATATTTGTTGTTGAAGGATATATGGACGCTATAGCGCTACATCAAGCGGGAATTAGTAATGCAGTTGCTCCGCTTGGTACCGCAATTTCTGCAGAACAGATAAAAAATCTATGGAGATTTGCTAAAGAAATCTCCATCTGTATGGATGGAGATAGTGCTGGACGTCATGCTGCTACCCGAGTTGCAGAACTTGCTCTGCCAATATTAGAGCCTGGGTATACATTGAAGTTTGTGACTTTACCGAGTAATAAAGATCCATACGATATATGTAACGAACTGGCATACAAGAAAGAAGACGTGTTGACTGCTCTTGACCATTCAACAAAACTGCATTCTGAATATTTATGGCATCACATAATCGATAGCAACTTGCAAAATTATGAAAAACTTGCTCCGGAAAAATATTCAATTCTTGAGCACAAGTTCATGGAATATGTAAATGCTATTAGCAACAGCAGTATTAGAAGGTATTACAGAGATTATTTTTATAATAAGGCCAGTGAACTGAGAAGAAGCTTTAAAAAGCTGATTTTTAATAGCAAAGCAACAAAAGGTGAGTATTTTCATAACAAATCTCCAGAGCTAATTGAGGCAGAGCAAAATCAGGCTATAATTCTACGTATAGTAATAGAATTTCCAGAGATCTTACACCATCCTATATTTTTTGAGCAATTTTCTCATTTTGAATTTACTAATGAGATGAAAAGATTACAACAGCGTATAATTGATGTAATAAGTAACAAAAGCAAACTTGGTAAAGAGGCTTTGTTACAAGAATTGAAACAGTTTGACGTTATAAAGTATGTATTTGAAAAAACTAGTGTACTAAACAGTCAATTAAGCGAGAGAAAGTCTGCAGAAATTGTGTGGAATAATATAGTGTTACTAAAAGAATTAAATGCATTACGAAAAGAAAGAACCGAAGCGAGGCTGAGCGGTAATCTTGACTTAGAAGAAAGGTTGATAGAACAAATAGAGCAAATAGAAAGTAGTATACAAGAAATGCAAATGGAGTTTATTGAAAAGTAGATATCGTCTCGTTAGTCAACAAGAAAATTACAAAATAAGACAATATTTTACATAAGATTGAAATTTTTAACTAATTAAGCCTTCCTCCAACAGCTTTGCCCTGTAGTTTTTGATATGGTTAGGATCACTTGAAAATATATAATTTTTGTAGTTAGCTCTGCTATGCATATAAAGCTTACTATTGACTTTTATCACATTATCTCACATTATATCACATAATATGCATGTGAGAAGAATATGAACTGGAAGAATCTTCGTCTTAGTACACGTCTCAACCTAGAAGGGCCTGTAATTGAGCAAGTGTACGAGTTAATTACTGCAGTTGATAGTGTTAAAAATAGCTGGCAGATAACGAAAAAACTACTACCACAAACAATTGAAAGATTAACTCATTCAGTTATTGTTACATCTTCTGGCGCTTCTAACCGTATTGAAGGAAATCGTCTAACCGATAAAGAAGTTGAGGATCTATATAAAAACCTACGTGTCAAAAAATTTAAAAATAGAGATGAGCAAGAAATTGCTGGCTACTTAGAAATGCTTAAACTAATATTTCATGATTATACGGATATTCCAATTAGTGAGTCATCAATATTGCACATTAACAACCAGATGCTACTTTATAGTGAAAAAGATTTGTATCATAGAGGAAAATACAAAGCAAGTTCTAATAGAGTTGAGGCAAAAGATCAGAATGGAAAAGTTGTTGGTATAATTTTTGATCCCACACCACCTTACCTTGTTAGAAAGGAAGTACAAGAGCTTATTGACTGGTATCACTGGTCCTTAAATAATAAATTTAAGCATCCTCTTATTATTGTTGCTAACTTTGTTTTTGAGTATCTGGCAATACACCCTTTTCAAGATGGGAATGGCAGAACTAGTAGATTGATGACTAATTTAATGCTGTTGCAGCAGGGTTATGATTTTGTATCTATTGTATCACATGAAAAGATAATTGAAACTAACAAACTTGATTACTATTTAGCGCTTAATAAAACACAAAGTAGCTGGAAAAGTGGCAAAGAAGATATTTCCCCATGGTTAATATCTTTTCTTAATGTGCTCAAAACGCAAGCAAATGAGACACATTATATTCTTGAGAGGGAGAATACTGAATATTTATTATCAAGAAAACAATTATTCTTCTGGGAGTGGGCACTTAGCCTTGCAGATAAAGAATTTAGTAGAAAAGATGCTATAGAAGCTCTAGGGTTTCCTCCAAGAACAGTAGAGGCAATTACAAAGAAACTGCTAGGGATGAAATACTTACAGCGTCTTGGAGAAGGCAAAGCCACTAGATATAAAGTTATTATTTAAAAGTTTTAGTATGTTTTTCGAGATTTTTTTAAATCCAGTTTTATGCACAACTTTATTTGCAATTTTACATTTTTATTCGATTAAAAATTGCATTTTTGCAATAAAAAACTTACTTATTGTAGGAAAATCTTGTGTTTGTTCTCATATAAAATTATTTATGGAGTGACAATGATGCATGTATTATACTTATATTTTTGATTCGAAAATTTATGCAGTTGTTTCTAACAAAATTAGTTAACAAATTCTATTGTTTAAAGATGAGAAATAAAGTAATCATCATTTCCAGTATTGCTTTTATTCTACTGTTTTTTAGCAGCAGTGCATTTTTAAAAAAAGATCAGGCGGTTCATAGTGATAATGCAACTAGTAGCTTTTCAGTAAAAACTCAAGAATGTGCGCCGCAAAACCGCACTATATATTTAAATTTTTCTGGTACAGTAAATCCCTTACATAGGGCTAGCCTTGTCTCAAAAATAAGTGGTAAGATTATTGCTATTTATTTACCTGATGGTGAAAAGGTAAAAAGAGATGATGTAGTATTAAAGATAGAAGATTATGACAGGATTGAACAAGCTCAGAAAGCCAAAGCTTTATTAAAGCAGCGTGAAATTGAGTATGATTCCTCTCACAAACTGAATAAAAAAGGCTATGGAGCACAAATACAAGTAGAAGCAGCTTTTACTGCGTTACAAAGTGCAAAAGCTGACCTAAAAAGGCTAGAATTGGATTTAGAAAATACTGCAGTTACATCTCCTATAGATGGTTATATTGATAAAATCAATGCAAACGAAGGGGATTTTGTTAATGCTGGGCAAAAAATAGCTGACGTGGTTAATTTCGATCAAATTCTTGTAGTGTTATATATTTCGGAAAATGAAGTAAATAAAATAGAGCTAGGCAGCACAGCTCAAATTAATTTGCTGGACGGAAAAGAATTGGCAGGTGAAGTAAGTTTTATTAGTAAAATTGCTGAGCCTAAAACTGGATCTTATAGGGTAGAAGTGAAGGTAACTAATAATAAAATGATATCCTTGCAGGGACTAACTGCCAACGTAAGGCTACCTTCAGGTGAAAGATTTACATATAAAGTTCCTTCTTCAGCCCTGAGCTTAAGTGACGAGGGTGCTCTTGGAATAAAGATTGTTGACGACAATAATCATGTAATATTTGTACCAATAGAAATTGTTGATCATGAGAGCGATGGGGTTTGGATAGTAGCAAATGACGAAGGTAAACCCATAAAGTTAATAGTATTGGGCCACCTATTTGTTAAGCCTGGTGATAAGGTTTAAGACATAAGATCCTTTTTCATAGCTTATACTACGTTATCCAGCGTCTGGGCACTGGTTTCTTGGTACTTATTCCGCAATAATTTTTTTTCCTTCAATAAATTTTGCAATTCGCCTTTTTCGTACATCTCGCGAGTGATGTCGCAACCACCGATAAACTCTTCCTTTATATATAATTGTGGAATTGTTGGCCAATCAGAAAACTTTTTTATAGATTCACGTATTTCATCATTCTCCAACACGTTAATATACTTAAACTTCACGTTCAATTTTTTTAGGATTGACACGACGAGTCCAGAGAATCCGCATTGAGGAAAATCAGAAGTGCCTTTCATGTATAACACCACATCATTTTCCGCTATATCTTTTTTTATTTGTTCAAAACTGCTCATAAATTTACCTTATTTTTAAGTATTAGTTTCCAGTTGCAAGGCGTGTATAGACTGACCTTCCAGAGCTTTATATACCATTTTATGCTGTTCTATTTTTGTCTTTCCAAGAAAGCACTTGGAGGTTATTTTTAAATGATAATGATCATCATCTCCAGCAAGGTCATGAACCTTTATATCAGCGTCAGGGAACGATTGTTTGATGACCCTTTCTAATTCGTGAATTGCAATAGTCATTGACTTGCTTTAAATTACAATACTTTCATTATAAATCTAAAACGACTGGGTGCAATTGAATTATTGATTATATGGTTACTAATATTGTGAAGACAGTAGATTCAGTGTATTAAGAACACCAGCAAGACGAGATTTTAATTGATTTTTATATTTACTCCAATCTTGTATTGCCTTTCTTGCGACACCTGAATCAACTGCGGCTTTTGCAACAGCAGGAGATACTATAGAAATTAATCTTGGGTCAAACGGAGTCGGTATTATGTATTCATGGCCGTAGCTCATTTTACGACTGCCATAGGCTGCAGATATCTCGTCAGACACTGGCTCACGGGCAAGCTTTGCTATTGCATCTGCAGCTGCAATTTTCATCTCATTATTTATTGTTGTTGCATGTACATCAAGCGCTCCTCTGAATATATAAGGAAATCCCATTACGTTGTTGACTTGATTGTTGTAATCTGACCTGCCAGTTGCGATTATTGCATCTGGCCTCACAGATTTTGCAAACTCAGGCCTTACTTCTGGATCGGGGTTGGCGAGAGCGAAAATAATCGGGTCTTTGCCCATACTCTTTAACATCTCTTCATTTAACACATCTTTTGCAGATAATCCGATGAATACATCAGCGCCTTTTATTGTATCAAGTAGAAAACGTTCGGAAGTATCAATTGCATATTTTTCCTTCCACTCATTCATGTCCTCGTTTCTACCTTTGTATATTACTCCTTGCTTATCACACAGCACTATATTTTTAGCGCCCATGGACTTTAGTATTTCTAAACATGCAATACCGGCTGCTCCAGCACCATTCATAATGATCTTAACGTACTCTAATTTCTTTCCGACAATATCAAGAGCATTTTCTATACCAGCTGCAACAACCACTGCAGTTCCATGCTGGTCATCATGGAACACTGGAATATCCATCAGTTCATTCAGACGTTTCTCTATTATAAAACAATCGGGAGATCTTATATCCTCTAAATTTATCCCCCCCCAACTTGGCCCAAGGTACCTTACTGCATTGATAAAATCTTCTATATTTTCTGTACCAACTTCTATATCAACTGCATCAATATCAGCAAAACGCTTAAATAAAACAGCTTTGCCTTCCATAACGGGTTTTGAAGCAAGAGGCCCGATATTACCAAGCCCAAGCACTGCAGTGCCATTTGAAATGACAGCTACAAAATTGCTTTTTGCCGTATAATCATAAACAACCTCAGAATTTTTAGCTATTTCAAGGCACGGAGCTGCAACGCCAGGAGAATAAGCAAGTGACAAATCATACTGGGTAGATAAAGGTTTTGTTGGCATGATTGAAATTTTACCAGGGTTACCACCTCTACTGTGATACTTAAGTGCCTCTTGTCTTGTGGTATTATCTAAATCATCGTTCATTCTTATATTTTAAGCTTGTAATTTTTAAGTATATGGAGTTTTTATAAATGTTCAATTGTAAACTATTAGCTTGTGAACTCTGTTATACTTCTGTATAAGTTTACCTATTACGTAAGATGATATTACATGCTTAAGAAAAACGTGCCTAATTTGCTTACAATTTCTCGTGCACTTGCAATACCAGCAATAATATTAAGTTTTTATATAGAAAATAAATATGCAGGCCTGATAACAATATCAATCTTTGTGTTTGCATGCATTACGGATTTTTTTGATGGTTACTTGGCGCGTGCGTGGAAAGTCCAATCAAAGTTTGGCAAGCTATTTGATCCAATTGCTGATAAATTAATAGTGGTTTCAACGATAATTATGCTAGTTTATAAGCAGAAGATAAATGATTTTACAATAGTACCATCGATTATCATCATCTGTAGGGAAATATTAGTTCCGGGTTTACGGGAGTTCCTTATAGCTATAAATGTTAGTCTACCTGTAAGCAAAGCTGGAAAAATTAAAACATTTTTGCAGATGGTTGCTGTAGTAGCGCTAATAATGCACGATTATGATATGATTCAATATATAGGTGTGATTTGTTTATGGGTTGCAGCTATTATAACTATGTGGTCAGGCTATAATTATGTTCTAGCCGGCATCAAACAGATTGACTGAATTTCTTGAGAAACAGTTAATATATAAAAGTGGTTAATATTTTCATAATATTGACTGAATAGTTAAAATCCTGTATAATGTATTAGTTAATAGGATTTATATGACTAATAACCTTAATGAAGATTTTTTTCGAGATTTTTGGCTAACAGTTGATGAAGAAGCTAAAAAAGAAAGGCTAGAACAAGAGTCATTAACACTAAAAGAAGAAGCGGAAAAAAAGAAGAAACTCGAACAGGAGTTATTAATGCTAAAAGTAGGAGAAGCAGAAAAAAAGAAGAAGCTAGAACAAGAGCTATTAACACTAAAAAAAAGAGAGCTACATAGAAAATATGTATCATTGGCGACAATGATTCCATTTGCATTGTTGATGGCAATTGAACTGGAAAAAACATGTAGCGATCAGGTATTACTCGGCCTTATAAGCAGCGCATTAGGTCATACTATATTACCCTTTACAACTTTATATCTTATTTGCACGCTATATTTAATTTATAATAATAGAAAAATAGCACAAAAAGAACGAGAGTTGGAGAATATTGAAAATGGGGAAATAATAGAAAAAGAAAGGAGAGACATTCCTTATACAGTTGATGATTACTTTAACTATGCTGATGCTGCTTTAGTTACATTAGTTATTGTGGCTAGCATAGTAAGTCAAGCGTTAGAGCAAGGAATAATAGGAGATGTAGCTTTTTCGCTTTCTAGTCTATTTTACTTTGTAGCAAGCGCTATTTTTTGCTATCGTGAGTACAAAAAAAGCAAGGCTTTGATGAGAAATCTGAAAAAAAGACAAGCAATATGTCTGCAGCTAAGTTAATGCTTGCTGGTTCTTCTATATTATTAATAAGAAGGATAATGTTAATAGCACTATCATCATCTTTACATCCTGCTGTTGGGCCTACTTTAGGCTTGGTAGGTATGATCTTTTAATAGCAGGAAGTGTACTAATTGCACGTCCTTATAGTAGAAAGCTAGAGAATATAGAAGTGAGCGGAAAAGGTGTTTCAATAGGTGCTGGTGTGGGTAATATAGGAGATGGCGGCTCAAACACAGAAGGGCCGGCTATTGCCTAGTAGAAATTTATTTATTTAAGTAATATTTAGGTCTATACTTTATTTTGATCGAAAAAAATCTTATGTATAAGACTTTAATCGCGTGCTTTATTTTTCTAATTTGCTCCTTTACACAATCGTATGCGAATGATCTTGAAAAAACTGAAACTGAACTATATGAAGAAGCAGTTGAACTTTTTGACCAGAAAAAATATAAACAAGCTATTAGGGCATTTCAAAAGATAGAAGATTTGTACCCTTTCTCTTATTGGGCAAGGAAAGCAAAATTATTATCTGGTATGTCTCATTATAACATGGGTAACTATAGCAGTGCTGCAAGTGATATGGATGATTATATATATGTTTATTCAAATGGTGAAGATTTACCATATGTATACTACTTAAGAGTATTATCTTATTACATGCAAATTAATAAAGTGCAACTTGGACAGCAAACTGCATATAAAACTTTAGAGCTAGCTACAGAGTACATTAATCTCTTTTCAGGCAGCGAATATGTAAACGAGATGAAGGAAAAAGCAAAGCTAATCACAGAGCATATATCAACAAAAGAGTATTCTATCGGTAAATTTTACCTGAGGCGTGGTGAATATTTAGCAGCAATTAAGCGTTTCCAGAATATAGCAAGCTATAAGGATTCTAAATATTTTTCTAAGTCTATTAACTATTTAATAGCAGCTCATTCAGCTCTTGGCCTTGACTTAGAAGCTGAACAGTATGAAAGTATGTTATTAGCAGAAAACCTGCAAGATGCCAAGCCGGAGGCTTGAAAATTTGCTTTAGTTTTTTCTATGCTTTGATATATAATTAGGTTTTTAACTATTTGAATATGGCTGGTCATTCACAATTTTCAAATATAAAACATCGGAAAGGCGCTCAGGATGCAAAGCGCTCTCAAAAATTTACGAAGCTGATTAGAGAAATAACAGTTGCTGCAAAGCAAGGGCTGCCCGATCCCGAACTCAACCCGCGCCTTCGCTCTGCTATATTTGCTGCACGCAAGGAAAATCTACCAAAAGATAAAATAGAAACAGCAATAAAAAATGCAACTGGTAATGTTGCTGGAAAAAATTACGAAGAAATCCAATATGAAGGTCATGGGCCTTCTGGCACTGCACTTATTGTCCATGCCTTGACTAACAACCGCAACCGTACTGCTTCTGAGGTGCGTTATATCTTTTCTCGTAAAGGTGGAAACTTAGGAGAAACAGGAAGTGTTAGTTACCTTTTCGATCATGTAGGCTTAATCGTCTATAAAGCAGAGGGTGTGAATTTTGATGATTTATTTAATTATGGGATCAAGTTAGAAGTATTGAATGTTGAGGAAAATGACAAAGAAGGATTACACGTTATAACTTGTGAAATAAAAGATTTTTGTAAAGTACGCGATGCCTTTTATGCAAAATTCGGAGAACCAGAACTTGCTCGTCTTTCGTGGCAACCAAAGGATCTAGTTGAAATTAGCAATAAAGAGTTGATCGATAAATTATCCACATTGGTTGAAGAATTAGAAGATAATGATGATGTACAGTATGTTGAAGGTAATTTTACTTTTGTTGATAAGCTATGAGGCTAGTAATATTTGTATTGCTTTGTATTTTACCAGCATATGCTACTGAAACATCAACAGATCTTGCAGTGTCGTTCCAGTGTGTAGGGTGTCATCCCAGTGCCCAGACACTGGGATCCAGAAAAATTGATTGCAAACAGCGCACTATACAACATTTTCGATCAGAAAGCTGGATTCCAGCGTCAAGCGCTGGAATGACAGGAGAGAATTTTGAGGTGACAGAAAGCAACCATGATAGAAGATTATTATTCATATCCAGCACCATAAAATCTTCTTTTTTTGCCACGGGAATTGAGCAAGGGTTGGGGCCAAATACAGTGGTAAAATTGATCAACATATATAAAGATTTTGGTGTTGATTTTAAAAAAGACATTGTGCCGAAGAGTAAATTGGAGGTTCTTTTTGAGAGATCGCTCGGTAATCAGAAGACTGAAGAAAAGATTTTATATGCTTCACTGACAATAAACAAGAAAGCTATTAGTTTATATCATTATAAATCGCAAGACGGCGAAGAAAAGTATTTTAATAAAGAAGGAATAAGCTTAAAAAATGACGAAATTTTTGCAAATCCTTTGAATGGAGATTATCGTATATCCTCGAAATTTGGTAATAGAAAGCATCCTGTTCGCGGTAAAATTGCTTTTCACAAAGGAGTGGACTATGCAGCTAAGCTTGGCACTTCCATATACGCTGCTGCAGAGGGTGTGGTAGAATATATAGGAAAGAATGGTGGCTATGGAAATTATATCAAAATAAAACACAAAAATGAATATTCAACCTGTTATGCGCATATAAGTAGATTTAGTGGCGATATAAAGTTAGGCTCTAAAGTAAAGCAGGGGCAGGTCATCGCCTATGTTGGTAGCACTGGTGTTGCAACAGGCCCTCATTTACATTACGAAGTTATATATAACGGCAAACACATCGATCCGCTTACGATAGCGCATAAAACTGAAGTAAAATTGCCTGATCATGAATTAAGAGAGTTTAAACTATTTGTAAATAAGATAAATAAAACGATCAACAGAGAGGGTTCAAGTGAAAAAGAAGTTTAAAGACAATATGGATAAGAATACGATAAACGATAGGAATTTAAGTCAACTCCGGTTTTTTCCTGTACTAATAGCGCTAGGATTAATTTTATCGCTGCTTTTTTTGGCATATGACAGCACAATTGCGCTTGGAGTTGCTGCTGTTTCAATTTTGACTTTTCTTCAAGGATTTTTTATTAATGACCCTAATGAAGCAAGAGTGATAGAGTTTTTTGGTCATTATATTGGAACTTATTTTAAGTCTGGAATATGTATAACGCTTCCCTTTTCAAGCAAATATATAGTTTTCCTAAAATTTCAGAATATTAACACAGAAAAAATAAAAGTGAATGATGCAAATGGAAGTCCAATAGAGATTTCTACAGTAATTGTTTGGAGAGTGAGCAGTCCTGCAAAGGCGTATTATAATGTTAACAACTATCACGAATTTGTTTTTGTACAAAGTGACTCGGTAATTAGAGAATTGGCGAACAATTATCCGTATGATAGCGAAAGCGATGAGGAATCTTTACGTAAAAATTCTGATAAAATTTCAGATGAATTGCGGTCAATGTTACAACAAAGATTAGATATTGCAGGAATTGAGATTACAGAAGCAAGAATATCGCATTTGGCGTATTCGTCCGAGATTGCACAAGCAATGTTAAGGCGTCAACAAGCACATGCTATCACTTCGGCAAGAAGGCATATAGTGCAAAATGCAATAGGAATTGTCGAAGAAGTAATAGCTCATTTTGAAAAAAACAAAAGCTTACAATTAGATGGCAAGCAAAAGGTTCAATTGATAAATAATTTGTTGGTTGCCCTAATCTCTGAGCAAGATGCACAACCAACGATTAGTTTGGATAATAATTAGTATAACTGCTAATATCGGTTATTCAAAAATGTTATTACGATGCAAAAGCTGCGTGAAGCATTTCATAATCATGTACTACATTGTGGCATACAACAACAATATCGTTCTATTGTTGTGCTAAATGGGGAAATACCTGATTCATCATTTTTTAAACGAGATATACCTATTATTGCTGTAGATGGAGGAGCAAACAAGCTTCTATCAATTGGTGTACAACCTGATCTTGTAATAGGAGATTTGGATAGCGTAAATCTGGATTTACGTGCTAATTTGAATACGATATATCTACCTGATCAAGATTATTGCGACTTTTCTAAAGCAATGGCTCACTTAAAGACAGTAAAGTTATTGCCATCAATAGTAACGGGTATTACTGGAGGAGCAATTGATCATATACTACAAAATATTAACGTTTTTCTAAGTACAGGTAGTATCTTTTACACACCTTCACCTCCCATGGTAGGTTACACTTTACAAAAAGGTATTGCCCATTTTTTTTCTTTGCCAAAAAATACTAAAATATCTTTACTTGGTATACCGAGAGCTCAAATATCAACAAAAGGGTTAAAATGGGAACTGCATCTTAGCAACCTTGCTTTTCCAGGAAAGAATTCTTGCTTTAATCGAAGTTTAGGCAATAAGTTATCTATAGAAGTACACAGTGGTATATGTCTAGCAATGGTATATTTAGAAGCAGTAGATGATGCTGCAAGACATCATGTGCGTCAAGTTAAGAAGTAAATAGACTTCTTGCATAACCCAAACTAAGTAGAAAAAAGGTATCATCCAAGTAGCTGACACTGGTTTCTTTATGACGTGTCATTCCAGTTTCAGCTACTTGAATGACAGCAGTCCTATGTCATACCGCCGCGGTATCTCTTAGCCGCTAACACGTAGCGGTATGATGATTCTTCAAATCG
>NZ_JAPQLJ010000055.1:0-16095 GCF_028982115.1 Wolbachia endosymbiont of Drosophila tsacasi
AACTACGTTGTTTTCTTGCTGTTTAATCTGCACAGATGAAGATAACTGAATACCTTCAGTTTCATGATAAGGGGGCTGGTAAGGCTTGTCAAGTGATTTTTCGTAGCTCTCATGACTTAAAAAGCTGGATTCCAGCTTCACGCGATAAAATGACAAATTACTGTTAACTTATCTAGATAAAGAAAAAAAATCTTAATACTTAACATATTTTTCATAGTATACACCGTATGATTGATAAATAAAATAATGAATAGATTTACATAATGTTTGGAGGCTACTAATGGTTACCAATACTATTACTTTGAATTTTGAGATAGAAAAAGGCGAACCTATAGATCGATACTACTTTTCTGCACGTATAAAGCTAACAGATGAAAGCAAAAATCTTTTGCGTGAGAAGCTTGGCAGTACAATTCAATTTGATAACTTAGATGACCACTTCAATCTTAACCCTGAAAATTTTTACATCTCTTATAACCAATACGGTGGCAGAAATCAGCTAAATGTTAGAGATGATAGCAGTAGGTTTTTAACTTCGAACCTTCCTCTCAATCATAACGGATTTTCAATGGAACTGTCATCTAACAATGTGTCAAGCGCAGATTATGGTTTTTATCCTCTACATGCAATCTATAATCCAAATTATTATAATAAAGCAAAGGAAAAAGTATTTGAAGACCATGGTAAATTATTACCGACTGTATCGAACATACTAGATAAATTACTAAGCAATGCAAATAACTTGACCACACAAGATGTATTACAAAATGTATTCTCGCAATTACAAAAGGAAGCTGCCGAAGAAGCAGAAAAATTGGCAAGAGAAAGAAAAGAAGAAAGACAAAGGGAGGAAGAGTTAAATGAAAAGAACGAGGAATTAAAAGAACTTATAGAAAATGATGAGATTAAAATATTTAAAGTGATAAAGGGTCATGATATAGGCAATGGGTGTTCAGCAGTAATTTTACAACTTGATGGGGAGATAGTCCTTGATTCAAACAAATACTACATAGCAAAATATACACACCACCCAGAATGGGAAGGCGATGAATACTTGCATTTTGTTAGCCCTAGAGATGAGATGCTGGTTGATTATGAAAACTTATTTTTTGTGCTCAATCAAAGCTCTTACTCTGGTTTTGAAAGTGGGTTTTATTCAGCAGACAGAACTGATCCCTACAATTACGCTAAATATTCAAAAGAACCATATTTGAGTGGTGATCAGCTATCTGAAAAATTATCTAATGAGTTGGAGGAAGATAGTAATCAGGTAGATACTGAATTTACAATTGATGATGAGCAAGTAGACGAAGAAGTTGTGGTAGAGAGTGAAGCCAAGTCTGGGGAGAAAGGAACGGTTGATACTATACAGAAAGAAGAACCTAACCAAATGCAAGCAGATGATGGTAGTAGTTATGTTGAAGATCAACCAGCTTTGCGTGATGATATGGAAAAAACTCTGCAGGAAAAATTATATAAAGACGAAATACATAAACAAAATGATGAAAAAGCTAAACAAGATGCGGAAACAAAAAAGTTAACGACAAAAACTGAAAATCAAAATAGTAAGGTTGAAGAACAAGCAAAGCCAACAGAAAATGAACAAGAAGCTGTTATAACAAGTGTTATAGACAACATGAAGGATAATAAGGAAGAATCACCACATCCCTTAAAAATCAAGGCAGGTGAATCTATTGAAATGGGAAAATATAAGGTAGAATTGCAAGTTACGTATGATGATATAAAGAACTTCTACAATACTATACTTGGTAAATATCAAGCCAGTAAGGAATATAATCACGAACAGGCATCAGTTCTATATAATGGCATTATTATGCCAATTCATGGCCACTATAATGAAACATTTACTCTGCCTGAAGCATACGTTGCAGATGATCATTTATTCATCCAAGGTAAAGATTTTGGAACTTTGTATGATTTCAATGAAATGTTCTATAAAAGTGATGAGTTAATTTGATCAATATTAGCATAACAAATTAAATTTAATAAGTATTTTATTAAAAAATTAATTTTCAGGTGGTGTAAATTATTATATTATTAGATTGTATAGCTAATAATTTAAATAATTAATATGCCAAGATACGTTAAGAAATATATTAATAGTATTACTGAGTCTAATATATTAAAAGTTTATACTTCTGAAGATAACTCTCAAATTAAAGTATTTTTCAAAATTGCAAATGAAGAAATTGATAGAATTTTTTCAGGGCAAGAAGTAGTGAAATTTTTAAATCAAACTACCAATATAAGAGATCATGAAAACAAATCTGCCATTAGTAAAAATGTGAAACAAGGCATCATTAGAGATGTAGAAGGTATACATAGAGAGAATGGTAGATATGTATATAAAGCACCAATTTTATCACCTAGTAAACAATACAAAAAACTGTTTAAAAGTGAGAAAGCTATTCAATTTAATTTGAATGATTTTATGTCAGATAGCATATCAAAACTTGTACACTTAAAAGATAGATTTGAGGAAATTTTGGGTTTTGATCCTGAAGAGGGCCTATGTCATCCATTAAATTATTTTATTACTCTTTTAGAATTAAAGAATATGGGAGACTTTGCTGGATTTCTCAGGTCTGCTGATGTTGTACCTGAACAAGATTTTATAGATTATATTGATGGAAGAAAAGAACAAACAACTGAATTGTTGATGATGCAGATCTTGTTGCAATTCTTACCTATTCTTCATATTCAGAGCATTGAGAGACGTGAGGGAGATCAATTTTATGACAAGATAATATATGAACAAGAGTGTAATGATTTATCATCAACAGAAGTATGGGTTCATATTAATCAAGAAAAAGTCAAATGTGCTTTGGATAATGTAGAGATAGAATGCTACTTAGAATTTAATTTCTCCTGTTATGCTTGTAATAAAGGAGGTAGTGATGATGATGAGAATATTGCACATTCTATGTTGGTATATAAAGCAGAAAATGGTAAATACATATTTTTTGACCCTAATAGAGGAGCCGTTGGCTTTTGTCCTAATACAGGAGTTCTAATTTTACATCAGAGGAAATTTGTAGGGCAGTAGAACTGGCTGTAAATTTTTATTCATATAATATGTATATTGAAAATTCTCCAGACTATTGTGAGATTTACGTTATGCTTAGAAATGCAACATTAATGTTAAAGAAAGCTGAGGAACTTTATGAAACAACAGAAAGAACAAACTCAAAAATAATTGATATATCAGTTGATAACAATACTGGCAAATTGTTGCTTACACCTATAAATCTATAAATATGTACAATTGCTATAAAGATTTATGCATATGCCTTTATCTTTAAGATTGTTTACCAAGCATGAACATCAGCTCACCCCATTCTCTTTTACCAATATTGCTTTCTTCTCTAGTAACGCTTTCCCCTTTAATTAATTTGCGAATTATTTCTAGACCAGTTCTTGAAATACAAGCTGATTCTAGGCAATATTCAATAAAGGCATTGTAAGCCAATGGGACCCATTTTTTTATTATATCCAGCATAACTTCTGCATAAACTCTGATTTCATATTGGGCATGCTTATCAGCTCTAAGCTTCAAAAAATGAAGGAGGTTATGTAGATCTATTTTCCAATAAAATTGCGTGTAGTAATTAAGCGTTAGATTAGTCCGGGTAATTTCTCTTGCAAGCCCCTGCTCAATAAATTTCTCATAATGAGAATATACTAAATTAGAGTCATTTGTTAGAGAATCTATTATTTTCTTTGAGGTGTCCGGATCAAAAGCTTCACCGCTACCTTGTTTATTATTATCAGATTGTTTTGCAATCTGTTCTGGTTTTGGTATATAAAATTCATTGTCAAGTATTGAATATCTTGCCGAATATTCATTTACATTTGCAGTTCTATGCCTTATCCATTGCCTTGCAACAAAAACTGGAAGTTTCACGTGAAACTTAATTTCACACATTTCAAATGGAGTTGTATGATGATGTCTCATTAAATACTTTATAAGTGCTTCATCCTGACTTATCTGTTTTGTTCCCTTGCCATAAGAAACACGAGCAGCTTGAACTATAGCGCTATCAGAGCCCATATAATCCACTACTCGAATAAATCCATGGTCTAATACCTTATGTTCTTCATATAAAATTTCATCTATTTCTTTTACTGTGACTCGTTTGGTTGTTTCATTCATAGTATGTCCTCAAGATGAAATAGAGATATCAGCTCCACATGAATTGAGTTTTTCGTGCATTGCCTCATATCCTCTCCATAAATGATGCGAATTATTTATTGTAGTTTCTCCACTGGCTACCAAAGAAGCAAGTATCAAAGCTGCTGTTGACCTTAAATCAGTGGCACACAGATTAGCTCCAGATAAGCTTTTTATTCCATTTACAGTGGCTTTATTTTTCTCTATGCTGATATTAGCACCTAACTTTCTCAATTCATCTACATGTGCAAATCTGTTTTCAAAAATGTTCTCTTCAATTACTGATATCCCATCAGCGATGCACATTGCAGACATCAGTTGTGGTTGCATATCACTGGGAAAGTTGGGGTATGGATCTGTTGCAATGTTAGCAGACCTAATAGAGCAATTTTTTCTGAAAATCATAACCCCCTCATTATATAGTTCAACATTAGCCCCTATAGCCTTCAATTCATTCACAATACATCTTATATCAGATAGACTTATTCCTTCTAACTCCAACTTACCACCGGTTATTATAGCAGCTAGTGCATAGGTGCCTGCTTCTATGCGATCTGGTATTATTTTATGAACACATCCATTTAATGCTTCAACTCCTGTTATTGTGATCCTTGTATCACTAATCTCAATATTAGCACCCATTTTCTTTAGGAACTCTATTAAATCAAGAACTTCCGGCTCCGTTGCAGCATTGTTTATTATTGTCACTCCTTCTGCAAGTGTTGCTGCCATTATTACATTTTCTGTTGCACCAACACTTATTTTCTCAAGTATAACTTCTTTTCCTTGTAGCTTTCCTTTCATTGTTGCAATTATATTACAGCCTTCAACTTCAATTTTAGCTCCCATTTCTTCTAATGCTTTGATATGCATATCAACGGGACGCTTTCCGATATTGCATCCACCAGGAAAGACTGTTGTGATTTTACCAAATCTACTGAGAATTGGACCTAGCATTAAAAAAGATGCTCGCAGCTTACTTGCAGTTTCGTGTAACATTACATGATTGTTGATATTACTGCAATCAATTTCCAAAGTATGATTTGCTTTATAATCTTTATTGCGTGTAAAATTCACTTTCGCTCCAAGACTCTCAAGCAGCTTAGACATTAGATGCACATCAATTAAATCAGGCACATTATGCAAAATTACCGAGAAGCTACTCAATAGACTTGCTGCCATTATTGGTAAAACAGCATTTTTTGAGCCATTAATCTTGATTTTTCCGATCAGAGGTTTATGGTTACTACTTACTAATATTTTGTGCATTTAATTAAGCTATATCTTACCAAATAAGTATAGTAAATCGACAGTAAAAGGCAAATTACAGATAATATAGCTATCACAGATCATAATGTTCGTACATTTTAGCTATTCAGCAGCAAAATTGATTACACTTGTCCAAAGATGAGCGATGCATTAGTGCCACCAAAACCAAACGAATTAGAAAGAGCATATTGAATTTTATGCTCCTGAGCTTTAAACGGTACAAAATTTAAATCACATCCTTCTGAAGGTTTATGTAAATTTAAGGTTGGCGGAATAATTCCATTATTTAACGCAAGAATACTGAATATTGCTTCAACGCTCCCTGCAGCACCAAGTAAATGTCCTATAGAAGATTTAGTTGAAGAAACAGGTATTTTATAAACGTAGTCACCAAATAACTGTTTCATTGCTATTACTTCAATTTTATCTCCAAGTGGCGTTGAAGTTCCATGTGCATTAATATATCCTACTTGATTTGGATTAATTTGCGCACTTTTTAAGGCAAGCTGCATTGCCTTAAACGCACCTCTTCCTTCTGGATGTGGTGCTGTAATATGGTGCGCGTCTCCTGTGAGTCCGTACCCAACCAGTTCAGCATGTATTTTTGCCCCCCTTTTTTTTGCATGTTCGTATTCTTCCAGCACCAATATACCTGCTCCTTCACCCATAACAAAACCATCGCGTTCTGCATCCCATGGCCTTGAAGCTTCTTTCGGTTTATCATTGAATTTAGTTGATAATGCCTTCATAGACGCAAAACCTGCAATTCCAACTCTACACAGTGCACTTTCTGCTCCACCTGCAATCATAATATCCGCTTCACCAAGTTTTATAGTTCTTGCTGAATTTATGATTGCATGCGCACCTGTTGCACATGCGGTTACTGCTGAATCGTTTGGACCTGTAAATTCATATTTAATAGAAATATGGCCAGATATCAAATTTATTAGACTTGCAGGGACAAAAAATGGACTGACACGTCTGGGCCCTTTTTCCTGCATGGTAATAACATTTTCCTGAATTGATGGTAGACCACCTATACCAGAGCCAATAGTCACACCAACACGCTCCCGATTGATGTTTTGGCTTTCCAAAATTAATGAATCATCTACTGCCTGAATAGCCGCTGCAACACCATAATGGATAAAACGATCTGTCCTTTTTGAATCTTTCTCAGAAATATAACCTACAGGATTAAAGTAACTCTCAATGTTATCGGATTGCACAGGCACCTGCCCTGCAACCTTACAAGCAAGATCAGAAGAGTCAAATCTATCTGCATTAATTGCTTTTATGCCAGACTCACTTTTTATTAGCCTTGACCAAGTGTTATCAACATCTGCCGCTAGTGGAGTGATTAACCCGACACCAGTGACTACTATTCTTCTGCTCATTTAACACTAACTATTAGCCTTTTTTATTATTAATGTACTCAACTATTTGCTCCATAGTTTCCATTTTTTGTGTGTCTTCATCTGGAATTTCTATTCCGAACTCTTCTTCTGCTGCCATGATGATTTCAACTGCATCTAAACTGTCTGCACCATGCTCCGAAAGCTTTGAAGAGCTGTTGAATTTCTCTACATCCTTACTAATGTGCTCTAGTATAATCTTTTTCACTTTCTCTTCTATGTCTTCTCTAGTGCTCTTTGCTAGTTCGCTATTCACATTTCTTACCAAAAAAATAACCTATTCTTTGATGTTATAAAAAATTTTTATGTTTGCAATATCTTTTATAACTGGTAAACTACAGCAAAGTTTTCTACTGCCCTGGCTGGCTAGCGTTACGTGCTAAACAATTAACAATTCAAAAATGCTAGACGAAACAACAAAAAATTTGCTTATTGTAGAAGTAAATAAACTCTTACCAGAAAATAGCGAGAATAAGCTTATATCAGCTATGCGTTATATACTCCTTGCGCCTGCAAAACATATACGCTCCTTTTTAGTCGTAGCTTCATCACGAGTGTTTAACGCAGAAGCTAAAAAAGTAATATCAGTTGCTGCAGCAATTGAATTTGTTCATGCTTACTCTCTAATTCACGATGATTTACCATGCATGGACAACAGTGATACTCGCAGAAGCCAGCTAAGCTGCCATAAAAAATTTGATGAAGCAACAGCAGTGCTTGCCGGAGATGGACTACTTACTCTGGCTTTTGAGGTATTATCTTCGTTAAATGAGAAACGCTGTGAGATCATAAAAGTGCTCTCTCAAGCAATAGGAATTAAGGGAATGGTAGGAGGACAGGGTTTAGATATTGATGCAGATTTTAACAAAACAAAAGAAATTCATTTGATGAAAACCGCAAAACTATTTGCAGCTTCATGTGAAATAGGTGCTATAATAGGGGATGCTACAGATAAGCAACGTAAAGCATTATATAACTACGGGATAAACCTAGGGCTTATCTTTCAAGCTAAGGATGATATTGAAGATTACGAACAAGATAAAACAAATAATCTAATGTCTGTGCTTGGTAAAAGTGAAGTAGAGGACTATATAGACGCCCTCTTTAAACAAGGCTTGGATAATTTGAGTGCGCTTTCAGGGGATATTAATTATTTATATGATTTATTGAATCAAGTAAGGAAAGATGGTTAGAAAAATTATATTACAAATGCTTATTTCCATAGTAATGATTCTCACTTTAACCTCTACTTTTATGTTTACTATTGTCTATATAAATAAAGGTAAACCGGAAAAAAAGGACAAGCTTTATGAGATAAGTGCCACGCATGGTGGTTTGATACAGACAATAGCACATTATCTAGTGAAGCCAATACTTGAATCAGCACTCGATCGCTATATTGAAAAGCATGGGCTAACAGAATATTTAGAAGAAATGACGCAGCAAAAGGAAGAAGATTCGATAAATTTTTATGAAATTACTGAAGGCAGTGGCAGCAAGGCTTTCTGCGGCCTGGAAGTCCTACTGCAAATATATAAAATTTCTAATAATAACTTAACAACACCCCTTAGTAAAGTTTCTGATGTTACTTTGAAAATAGGTCAAGATGACCTAAAAGAAGTGGGTTTAGGGGTGATAGGTATGAAAGAAGGCGGAGAGCGTGTAGTTACTATTGCCAATGATAACAAAGTGAATTTTAATTCTTATTACGTCAAATTGATCGAAATAAAGGATAAATATCCCGACTCAGTGAATAATCTGATGGTTTTTAATGACTTAATTAACAAGACTGGAAAACAAGTAAGGTGCGGTGATGGGATATCAGTTAAATATAGCGTAAAGGAGCATAATGGGGAATATATAGTCAAAGATCAAATAGTGCAATTTAGGGTTGGCGATAAAAAAATACCACTTGCTATAGAGCTTGGAGTTGTGGGAATGAGAGCTGGTAATAAAAGAACTATTCTTTCTCCGCCTGACCTTTTGACTATTACTGACGATATGTTAATAAAAGACATAGATTATGATGAAGAAAATATCTCAATAATTGACTTAAGCTTAGATATTAAGCAAGAGGTTGCAGCGCACCATTCTACTGTTGAAAAACAGCCTAAAGAATATAGCTGAAATTTTAGGCTTACTGGCTGACCTTCTGAACACTCTCTATACTACTTAAAGTAGGCTTTTTGTTTTTCCTAAAGTATAAACTTAGACAAATCAAGCTGCTTCGAAATTGACTCAAGTTTATCTTTTACATACTTGCTGTCTATAATGAATTTTTCGCTATTTTTTTCAGAAGCAATGAAACTTATTTCATCTAAAAGCTTCTCCATGACAGTGTGAAGTCTTCTTGCACCTATATTTTCCACTTGCCTATTAACTGTAAACGCTATTTCAGCTATGGTTTTTATACCATCATCAGTGAACTCAAGCGTCACATTTTCTGTTTTCATTAAAGCTATGTACTGCTTTAACAAACTAGATTCTGGTTCCTTTAATATTCTTATTAAATCCTCTTGAGTAAGTGCCTTAAGTTCTACCCTGATCGGTAATCTGCCCTGTAATTCCGGTAAGAGGTAAGATGGTTTAGACTGATGAAAAGCACCAGATGCAATAAATAATATATAGTCTGTTTTTACATGGCCATACTTAGTTGTAACAGTTGTTCCTTCAAGTAGTGGTAACAGATCGCGTTGCACTCCTTCTCTGTTTACTTCAACCTTTACTTCTGTACGCGCTGCAATTTTGTCTATTTCATCTAAAAACACTATACCATCATTACTAACAAGATCAATGGCTTCTTTGATTATCTTATCTTCATCCATTAGCCTTTCACTTTCTTCATTAATTAATATTTCACGCGCTTCTTTTACCTTCACCGTAATAGTTTTTGTTTTTTTGCTCCCGTTAAACATCTTGCCCACTATTTCTGTTACATTCATCACACCAACTTGCCCACCTGGCATGCCTGGTATATCGAAAGTAGGTAACATACTCTTGCTTTCTCTGACGTTAATAGAAACTTCTCCGTCTTCAAACTCTTTATTCCTCAACCTTTCTCTAAAATTTCTTTTACTCTCTTCGGTTGCATTTTCGCCTACCATAGAGTTTACTATTGTTTTCTCAGCTAAAATTAAAGCCTTTTTAGCTAAGGCTTTACGGGCTTTCTCTTTAACTAAAACTATTGCTACATCAACTAAATCACGTATTATCGAATCAACGTCACGTCCAACGTATCCTATTTCAGTAAACTTCGTTGCCTCAATTTTTATGAACGGTGCACCGGCAAGTTTTGCTAAGCGGCGAGCTATTTCAGTTTTACCAACCCCTGTATGACCAATCATCAATATATTCTTAGGTATGATTTCATCGCGCAATGGAAATGGAACCTGATTGCGACGCCAACGATTTCTGAGCGCAATAGCCACAGCACGCTTTGCATCATCCTGTCCGATTATGAATCTATCTAATTCTTTAACTATCTTCTGTGGTGGCAGGTCATCTAACAAAACTTGAGTGCTGTGATTAACTTGAATATCACTGTCATTTGAATCAAAACCACTCTTAGTATCTTTATAGAGGTCATTTTTTTTATCATAGGTGTCACTACTACAAGACCGCTCTTCTGAAAGGGTTATAGGCTGATTGGAAAAATTAGTGCACAAAGTTTTTTGCTTGGAAGACATATCACTCCTCTATCTTTTCAATAACTACATTATGATTTGTATAAACGCATATATCGCCAGCTATCTTCATAGCCTTTTTTGCAATCTCTTCTATTGATATTCCTTTAATGTCAATTAAAGCTCTTGCTGCAGATAGAGCAAAATTTCCCCCAGAGCCAATAGCTGCGATTCCATCTTCAGGTTCAAGAACATCACCCGTTCCTGTAATTACCAATGAAATGGATTTATCTGCAACAATCATCATAGCTTCTAATTTCCTCAGATATTTATCCATTCTCCAGTCTTTTGCAAGTTCAACACATGCTCTCATTAAGTGCCCTGGGTGCTCGTCAAGTTTAGATTCTAGTCTTTCAAAGAGAGTAAATGCATCAGCTGTTGCTCCAGCAAAACCAGCAATTGCAATTACAGAATCACCAGAAAAAAGACGCCTAACTTTTTTTGCTCCAGATTTTATAACAGTGTGGCCCAGTGAAACCTGTCCATCACCTATTACTACTACGCTTTTATCTTTTCTAATTGACAGTATAGTAGTTCCATACATTTTATTGTTATCGTGTTGAATCATTTTTCTATCACTTTAAATAAGAATCTCATTATATTTTAATCTTTAGTCAAATTTGCTAAATATGTTTAATTATAGCTTATAATATAATACCTTCCTTATAACATTTAAAGTGTAGATGCAAAACATAATTCACCCAGATTTGGAAAAAAGTATAAATAATTGGTTTGAGGCAAAATTTAACTGCCTTACATTGCCATTTTATAGCTCTATAGATCTTAGAAACTCCAGCTACAAAATTGCCCCAGTGGACGCTAATTTATTTCCTGCAGGGTTCAACAATCTAAGTGAGACATCAAGAACAACAGCAGCAAAACTAATAAAAAGTTATTTTGAGACAAAACAACATAAAAAGACTCTTATAATACCGGAGAATTACACACGAAATAAAATGTATATAGAAAACGTATTTGTTATAGAGAAAGTACTGCAGCTTGCAGGTTTTGAAACTAGAATTGGCCTCTTTCACAACGAAGCATATAATTTAATAGAACCATATGAAACTATCGTGAAAGAAAACTCTCTGCTAAAGACAACTTCAGGATTTGTGCCTGATGTTATTATACTGAATCGTGATATGACGAGCCACATTCCAGACACGCTAAAAGACATAAAGCAAGATATAGTACCAAGTCCACTATACGGTTGGCATAGCAGGCAGAAATTTAAGTATTTTGAAATCTATCAAGAATTAGCGTCCGAATTTTGTAGCGAATTTAAAATGGACCCATGGCTTATTTCTGTGCTTACAGAAAGCTGTAATGAAGTTGACTTTAATGATGATTCATCACTAGGAGCAGTAGCAACTAAAGTTGACCAAATATTATCTCTAGTGCAAAAAAAATATGAGGAATATGAAATAAAAACACAACCTTACGTTTTTATCAAAGCAAGCAATGGCACATATGGGATGGGCATTATAACAGCAACAAGTGGAGAGGAAATATTAAATCTCAATAAAAAAAAGCGTCATAAAATGAAAAAGATAAAAGAAGGAATAGCAATCAATAGCGTCATTATACAAGAAGGTGTACCAACCATTGACATATTTAAAAGCAGTTCTGCAGAACCGCTAATATACTATATAGGAGATACCCCAACATGTTACTTATACCGATGTAATAGCAGGAAAGATGTATATTCTAGCTTGAATGCCACTGACTGTGAGTTTCATGATGTTAGCCAGGTTGTGGAAGGTAAAATTCTGTCACTTTGGAGTATTGTTGGCAAATTAGCAGTGCTAGCGTTGGCAGTAGAAATAAAATCTTTTCACCTCTAACCCTTACATTCCCACAGCGTTGCCATCGGGCAGATCATTACCATCATTACCGTGCTGAATATGGTTATGGCCAGCACTATCAAGTTCAGTGGAAGGATCATCATTGACAGGTTGTTGAAACAATTTTTCAAGCTGAACTGCCAGAAATACTGCACTATATATTATGCTAACTGTTACGCTTAAGTTGAAATTATAGATTATACCATTACCTAAGTTTATTGGTATGGTTGCAGTCTCCATTCTTTTTAATATGAAGTTTAACAAACCTAATGACAAAGTTAATGTGCTGATAATAAGGTCCTTCTTACACTTAGCAGACTTTTCAGGATCCTTATTATCTAGGTATTTTCTCCATGAATAATAGTAGCTTATAGGTTCCGAAATAAATAGAAATAGGATCGTTGATGTTAAGTGAATGTGACTTATTATGTCTGCATCACCCCTAGTAAAAAAATGGATGACTTTCAACATCATCAATGCTTCTATGATGCTGCTTGCAAAATTAGCCGATTTACCCACAACTTTTGCCAGCTCTTTTTTACTCTCAGGGTTTCTGTAATCCTTAATTAGATCCTGTAGAATAAAAGCAGAATGGGCAATATATAGAATAGATGTCGGAAACTTTACTAGTCGAGCAACATTCCGTATAAGAAAGATATTGGATCTATTATTGTCAATGAACTCGCAGCAAAATTGCAGTGAAATCTTACACAATAGGGCTGTTAAACCTGTTGTGATGCAGATTGCCTTCCTGAAATCATGATCATAAATATCATGCACCTTTTGTGCAAGTATATTAGATTTCTTTTTTAGCTTGTTTGGCATGAAATAGTTAATAAAATAATAACTACCTTTTACTCTATCACATAAAAGCCTTAAAGAAAAGCCCTACAAATCAGCTAAGCATTTTATAAACAAGGAATCAATACTGAGAGTTGGTACGCGAAAATAATATCCATCCTTGATAATTGCTTTATATTCTATATCAAGTTCAACTAGAGTTTCTGAATGGTCAGAAACAAAAGATATAGGTGATAAAATTACAGGTACACCATCAGCTTTTGTACGTGATAGCTCACTTTCAGTACTTGGCTCTAGCCATTTTACAGGACCAATCTTACTCTGATAACATATTGACCAATCTAAGTTATTGATAGCTAACTTTTCTACTATTAACTCTACGCTTCTTTCTACCTGTGAAGCGTAAGGGTCGCCTTTTTTAATAACGCTAAGGGGCAAGCTATGGGCTGAAAACAGGATTCTTGGCTTACCAATCCTGCTGGCTAATTTGTAGTACTTGGCTATCAAGTTAGCATGAGCCTCAATAAAGTCTTCATTGTCATAATAATGATGAATTATTTTTGTATTGCATTTTAGGCCATACTTTTTAGCATTTTTTTGCCAATTTTCGATGGATGACAAAGTTGTGGTAGTTGAATATTGAGGGTATAGTGGCAGCAAAATTACTTCATCAGGATCAAACTGTTTTACACTTTTAACAACTTCGTCAGCAAATGGATGCCAATAGCGCATGCAAATGAATACCTTGTGTACATGGTTTCTATCTTCATTTAATTTTAGTTCTAAAGCATCAGCTTGCGCTTTTGTATTATCCAAAATCGGCGATTTACCTCCAATTTCCTCGTATATTTTTCGTGCAGTGTTTTCTCGTTTCGCAGATATAAACTTTGCTAAAAGAAACCGAAAAGGGTTTGGTAGACTTATTATTCTTCTGTCATAAAAAAGGTTGAATAAAAAAGGACGGACCGCATTTAGTGAATCAGGTCCACCAAGGTTAAATAAAATGACAGCCTTTTTCACCTATGCACTACTTACAACAAGTTACTTCTGGGGTGCCTATAAAATTAGCTACACACTCATCAAATTTAGTTATAGGCACTAAATTTCTCACACTTGTATACAATAAATGGCCTGATTTCTGCAGGTTACTCTTGGTGGATGTGAAGCTCCAATCGAAAAATGTATCGACAAAAAGACTTGGTACCGTTTCAAGAAGTTCAACAGCAGCTAAAGATAACATTATACAACTTTGCAGGACCTTCAGAAGAGCCTTGAGGGGAAAAAATAAAACTTTAACGAAAAGAGAGGTGCTGTCATTTAGCAATTGCCCTGGATTAGGCGAATTATACTCGATGTGTTTTCTATTTTGATTAAAAATAGGAAATTTTATAGTATCCTTCTTAAATTCCGCGTCTATTTCTTCTCTACTATGGTTGGTGATTTTTTCCATTAACTTTTCACGTAGATTAAAAGTTCTCACAACGAAACATGTGGTGATCATTAAGGCAGCGCATACAAGTGCACATTGTATAAGACTTATACTGCCTACCATAACTGGCAGTGCAAAACAAACAAATGGTACTATAATCATCATCTCAAAAAATGGAATAGTGTTTCTTTTCATTGCAAAGGCAGCAGTATCTCTTAAAAACTTGTGTTGCTGGTTAAAAATTTTTTCTTTTTGCTCTATCTCTTGTGTAGCAAAATTGCTATCTGTATCCTCAGCAAGTGCAAGCTTGGAAGCCTGTATGTTGTTACATCTTTCAATATTTTCCTTTTGTTGTATATGAGCAGATGAAGTGCATTTACATATGCTATATTCCAAATAACTTAAAAAGGCTAAATTAAAAGTTAAAAACCCTTTTGTTCCACAAAAAATTGATGATTTCAAGTTATTGGCCAATTTTTTAGCAGTAGATTCAGCTTGTTTTTTAGTAGTAGGCTCAGCTTGTTTGGTAGTGTTGTTTTTACAACATTTACCCATACAATACCTCCTTGATGGTTTATCCTTAACTATAAATAAAAAACTACTTTTATCAAATCAAAATTTACAATAAAGTAAATCTATAAATATACTATTTTATATAAGGAAATAATATGGCAATTGAGAGAACACTTTCGATATTAAAACCTGATGCAGTAAAAAATAATATTACAGGCAAGATAAATTCATACATTGAAAGCTCTGAGCTCAAAATCATAGCACAAAAAATGATGCTGCTGACAAAAAAACAAGCAGAGCTGTTTTATGAAATTCATAAAGATAGGTCTTTTTTTGGGGAATTGGTAGAGTTTATGACTTCTGGTCCTGTGATAGTTCAAGTTTTAGTTGGTGAAAATGCAGTAAGTAAATACAGACAAATCATGGGAGCTACCGATCCAAAGCAGGCAGAGAAAGGTACAATCAGGGGTGATTTTGCTGATGACATTAGTGAAAATAGAGTTCACGGCTCGGATAGTCTAGAAAATGCTCGTAAGGAGATAGCTTTCTTTTTTGCTGAACGTGAGTTGGTGTAGTCAACTCAGATTTTCCTATATATAACTAAATTTTCTGGATCCTATGTCAAGCATATATCTGTACGAACGTTGTAATTGACAGGTGGCAAGTGGCATCATGCAAGTAGTTGACAACATAGAAACGAAAAAACTTACTTGACAAACCCCGCCAGCCCCCTTATCATGAAAGTGAAGCTATTTATTTATCTTCACAATCTCTGCAGTGGATTAATGACAAAAAAACTTAATGTATTTGGCGTAAATCATGCTTAATTTTTTGCACTATGTGCACCTCATGTCTTTATAAACACTTCTAGGTTTCTACCTATATAAGCTGAAACGCGCTTATAAAGCGTTTAAGACAGTAAAAGACGTCAAATAGACAAGGGAGAATTTGA
>NZ_JAPQLJ010000056.1:0-4225 GCF_028982115.1 Wolbachia endosymbiont of Drosophila tsacasi
TTGCTGTTTAATCTGCACAGATGAAGATAACTGAATACCTTCACTATCATGATAAGGGGGCTGGTGAGGCTTGTCAAGTAGTTTTTCGTTTCTGCGGACTACTTGAATAACGGCTACAATGTTTGTACAATTGTGCGTCATGCACTAGCCCATTTGTTGTGCTTAACAAAAACAAATGTTCGTACAGTACACTGCTACAAACATTACCTATAAAGAGAAACCTCTACTCCTTATTCTTTACCCTTCCTGCACGCTTACGTTCATTTGGATCAAGGAATTTCTTGCGTAAACGTATAGATTTTGGAGTTACTTCCACCAATTCATCATCATCTATATACGCTATCATATCCTCCAGTGTCATTATCTTTGGAGGAGTGAGTTTTATGGCTTCATCACTACCTGAAGCTCTTACGTTTGTTAATTGCTTACCTTTTAGCACGTTTATCTCCAAATCATTGTCACGGCTATGCTGGCCGACAACCATGCCACAATATACCTTATCCTGTGGCTTGATAAACATAATTCCCCTGTCTTGCAAATTGAAAATTGCATACGCCACAGCCTCACCCTTATCTGTAGAAATTAAAACTCCATTGCGCCTTCCAGAAATTGGACCTTTATGTGGAGCATAACTATGAAATAAACGGTTAATTATGCCTGTGCCCCGAGAATCAGTTAAAAACTCTCCTTGATAACCAATTAATCCTCTTGATGGCACTAAAAACGTTAATCTTGTCCTGCCATTGCCAGAAGGTCTCATGTCAGTCACTTCACCTTTTCGGAAGCTGAGTTTTTCCATGATAATTCCACTATATTCATCATCTACATCAATTACTACTTCCTCTATAGGTTCAAGTTTTTTGCCATCTTCTTCCTTAAATAGAACGCGAGGGCGTGATACTGAAAGCTCAAAACCTTCTCTCCTCATATTTTCAATTAACACTCCAAGCTGTAGCTCACCACGGCCACCCACTTCAAATGCTTCGCCACTTGATGCCAAAGTTACGGTAATTGCAACATTTGTTTCTGCTTCTGCATATAAACGATCCTTTATAACAGTTGAGGTAAGCTTTGTTCCCTCTTGTCCGGCAAAAGGTGAATCATTAACACTCAGAGTAATCGCCATCGTTGGCGGATCAACTGGAGTTGAGCTCACTGCAGTTGTAACCTCTGGTGCTGCTATAGTGTCAGAAACTGAAGCTTTCTCAAGTCCTGCAATTGCAATTATGTCTCCCGCCACAGCTTGTTCTACTGGGATACGTTTCAAGCCAGAAAATGAGAGCAACTTAGTTAATCTCCCTCGTTCAATTACTTTACCGTCCAGATCAAGTACCTTAAGATCTGAATTGACTTTTGCAACGCCCTGATAAACCTTTCCTGTCAATATTCTGCCAAGAAACTTATCAGACTCAAGTAGAGTGACCAACATAGCAAAAGGGGCATTTTGATCATAAACAGAAGGTTTTATATAATCTATAACCGTTGAAAATAATGGACTTAAATCTTTCCTTTCATCAGAAAGCTCCTTAGCACACCAGCCATTTCTACCTGAAGCATACAACACTGGAAAATCTAGCTGCTCGTTAGTTGCATCAAGGTTAAAAAATAACTCATATATTTCATTTAATACTTCATCTATCCTGCTGTCTGGTCGGTCGACCTTATTGATTATCACAATTGGCTTCAAATTTGCTTTTAGTGCTTTTGACAACACAAATTTAGTTTGTGGCATTGGCCCTTCTGCAGCGTCAACCAGCAGCAACACACCATCTGCCATGCACAATACTCTTTCTACTTCTCCACCAAAGTCCACGTGCCCTGGCGTATCAATAATATTGATCTTTTCATCGCCCCACATTATTGATGTGCATTTTGCAAGTATTGTAATTCCGCGTTCACGCTCTTGGTCACCACTATCCATCACTCGTTCTTGAACTTCTTGATTCTCACGAAACGTGCCACTTTGTTTTAACATGTTATCGAGTAAAGTAGTTTTCCCGTGGTCAACGTGTGCGATTATTGCTATATTTCGGATCGATTTAAATTCGTTCATTTTCTATCATTTCAAAATTAATTTAGTAATAAGTATACATAAAATACTATTGGAGTAAATAACTAAAGCTGTGCTGTGTTTCCAAGATATTATAGGATTACTTTGTTAAATATTCTCTACTCCCAGGTTTTGTTACGGGTAGTTGTTTTAATTCACTTGGAAGTTCTTCCTCGCTGTAGTTTTTGATGTTCAATTCAATCAAAGATATGACAGGAAAAGGCAGTTTCGTTTCACTATTCCTCTTTATTAGAGAAGCTTCAGCAATGACTTTACCTCCCTCCCCTTCTGCACATTTCACTGCTTCAAGTGAAGACTTGCCTGTGGTTATCACATCCTCGATAAGTAATATTTTCTCACCCTTTTTGATCTTAAATCCACGGCGTAATTCAAACTTGCCATTAACGCGCTCGCAAAACATTGCCTTTATTCCAAGCTGCCTGCCAATCTCATAACCCACGATTATTCCACCAATTGCAGGAGATAGTATTAAATCTATGGAGCTATTTAATTCTTTTTTTATTTTATCTGCTAATAGTGCGCAAACTTTCATGGCTCTGCTTGGATTTTCAAAAATCTTCGCACACTGTATGTATGTGTCACTATGCAGCCTGGATGATAAAACAAAATGCCCATGCAAAATTGCCTCTGCTTCTTTAAATTCTTTTATTATTAGGTTATTTTCGTCTAATATCATTTTTTAAGTTCACTATTACATTCTTTATTAATTATCTGAGTGATACAAATATCAGACCATACGTTTATTGCAGTTTCAAACATATCGATGATTGTATAAATAGGCAAAATCAGTCCCATAATATGCAGAGGAACATTCATCGACATGAGATAACTAGTTGCCATAAAATAGCACCCCATCGGCACTCCAGCGTTACCAATTGCTGCACTAGTTGCTAAAAAAATCCATATCAACATTTCGCTTAAGGAAAACACGCATCCATTCATCTCTGCAACAAACATCACAGTGATTAGTATAAATGCAGCACATGCATTCATATTAATTGTTGTGCATATTGGTAAAATAAAAGACGATAATTTCTTTGGCACCTTTAGCTTGTTCTGCACACAGTCTATGGTTGTAGGCAGCGTTGCACTGGATGATTTAGAAAAAAACGCAAGTGTAAGTGCCGGCATAACCCCTTTCAGCGTTTGAATTGGTGATATGCCTTTATACCACATAAGTAGCGGTAAAATCAGAAATGCCTGCACAAAATTTGCAGACATTATGCAAGTAAAGTACCAAAAAAGACTATAGAACTCGCTACCACCTTTTAATTCGTGCAAAAAACATGTAATAAAAGACCACACAGCAAGTGGAACAAGCTTTAGTAACCCCTGAGCAATTTTAAGTAACGTATCGAAAAGTGCAGAGAATATTTGATGTAATATGTCCTGCTTTTCTTTTGAAAGTGAAACAATAGCTCCACCCATCAAAAAAGCGATCAATATGCTACCAATAACGTTATTTTCAAGAAAAACTTGCACAAAATTCGAAGGAATGAGTGATTTTAAGTATGAAAAGTAACTGTAATTGTTATTATCCAAACTTCCTATCGTGTTACATATGAAAATTTTTTTCACTGGGTCTATTAGCAGGTAAAACAATAATGCAATAAACGCAGCTATAATAGTTGTAAGCAGCGTATAAAATAGTGTTTTCTTAACTAAGGTTTTAATTTCGATTGAGTCTTTGAGCCCGGAAATTGTGGAAACTATTGATAGAAAAACTAAAGGTAAACTTATTAATTTCAACAAACTAACAAATATGTCACTAAACAGCTTTGCTATTTCAAATATAATCTCACTGTTTAAATAGTAAGCAACTATTGCAAACAGTATAGAAAAGAGTATTGCAAACTTGCGCATTGAAAATAAAACTTCAAAGTAACATTATACAACAATTTTGCTATTTGGGAATCAGATTGATAGACAAAATAACTTTACAAATTAGGAAAAGATAAGAGGATGCGTTTATTCGGAGACAGTAGACTTCTTGCATAACCCAAACTAAGTAGAAAAAGGTATCATCCGAGTAGTTGACACTGGTTCCTTTATGACAGCAGTGCCCAGACTACTTGGATCCAGGAAACTTAACTTTAAATAAGTAGCTGCATAATAAAGACTAGATTTCAGCGTCACGCGCTGGAATGACACCTG
>NZ_JAPQLJ010000057.1:0-584 GCF_028982115.1 Wolbachia endosymbiont of Drosophila tsacasi
TCGATGTGGACTCTTGGGGGAGATAAGCCTGTTATCCCCAGGGTAGCTTTTATCCGTTGAGCGATGGCCCTTCCATACGGAACCACCGGATCACTAAGCCCGACTTTCGTCCCTGCTCGACTTGTCAGTCTCGCAGTCAAGCTCCCTTATACCTTTACACTCTGCGAATGATTTCCAACCATTCTGAGGGAACCTTTGGGCGCCTCCGTTACATTTTAGGAGGCGACCGCCCCAGTCAAACTGCCTACCTGACACTGTCTCCCGCCACGATTAGTGGCGCGGGTTAGAGTGTTCATACAGCTAGGGTAGTATCCCACCAACGCCTCCATCGAAACTAGCGTTCCGATCTCTACGGCTCCTACCTATCCTGTACAAGCGGTACAAACACTCAATATCAAGCTACAGTAAAGCTCCATGGGGTCTTTCCGTCCTGTCGCGGGTAACCCGCATCTTCACGGGTACTATAATTTCACCGAGTCTCTCGTTGAGACAGTGCCCAAATCATTACGCCTTTCGTGCGGGTCGGAACTTACCCGACAAGGAATTTCGCTACCTTAGGACCGTTATAGTTACGGCCGCCGTTT
>NZ_JAPQLJ010000058.1:0-2371 GCF_028982115.1 Wolbachia endosymbiont of Drosophila tsacasi
TGCATTCCCGAACAATTTGATGCATCATTTTCATGACAAAAACGTCTTAACTTTCTCTCTACTTTTTCTGGGTAAGGTCAGCTAACACGTAGCGGGATGATGGTTTCTCAAATCGTCGTTAGCTATATGTAATTTATTCGGGAGATTTGCTAAGCGGTAAGATTTCTCCTGATACGCTGCAATCGTTAGAAGCGAGCTCCACAAATTTGTCTGTTAGTTTATCAGGTGACACCAATTCAGATCCAGGAAATGCCTGCTCACTACCTACAGGTCCTTTCGTGTATACAGCGTTTACACATAATTTTGTATGTTTTGTCTCAGATGCATATATCTGCACCATTATTTCTAGTGCAACTTTACTTGCAGCATACGGCATCCAATATGGATAAGAGGAAGGAGAAAGTGTCACCTCTGAGGTCATGAATATCACTCTTCCAGCATTAGACTTCTTTAGCATTGGATCTAAGTTTTTTAGTAAGTACCAATTGGCAGTAAAATTTGTATTCATTACATTCTGTAGCTCTTCAATCTCACAGTCGTGAATGGGGTTCAGTTTGCCTGAAATTCCAGTACACGCAACTAATATATCAAGTGCTCCAGATTCTGATAATTTCAGGCTTTCTATCATGTTTGTCAGTATCTTTACATTCTCAAAGTCTAAAAGATCAAGCTGAATTAGTTTCACAGAGCCTTCTTTAAATTCTTCAAGCTCTTCAATTTCATTATATAGTGGCTTGAGATTATCAAGAGATCTTGAAATCAGAATTACACATGCACCTTCTTTTACAAATCTTTTTGCAACAGCAGAGCCTATTTCACCTGAAGCTCCGGTGATTAAAGCTACTTTACCTTCTAACTTACTCATTTCTTTTTCCTTAGCGAGATTCATTGAAATATTTTAGCTGAAAATTAAATTTTGCTCCATATATAAAAATCAAACTTAGCATATAAAAAAATAGTAATGACACTACCATACCACCTAAACTTCCATATATCAAATTCAGTTGATCAAAGGAAGCTTTTAAGTATTGCTTGAAAGCTGAAGCAGAAATTGTCCAAAGAATAACAGCCACACAAGATCCAGGAAAGACGTCTGATAAATTTTGTTTTATGTTTGGCAACATAAAATATAGCCAAGAGACTACTGTGAAAAGTACAAATTCAATGAGGAGATATTTAGTATAACTAATCCCCTGATAGGAAAAATCAATTAGCATTGGCACTAATGTAGAGAACACTATAGTTAGAGTTATAATAAGCGTGATCACTAAAAATTGTAGTATACTGAGCAACCTTCTTAATATATAAGGTGGCGAAACCGGAACTTTATAAGCTTTGTTCAATATTGTTCTTAGCCCTTCAATTGTTGACGAGGCAGTCCAAACAGCGCCTACAATTGCTAAAGTTAGTAAGCTTTGCGGCGGGCCTGATATTATCTCCCTAATGCGTGGCATCAAAGATGCTAAGATATCCTGTGGCATGTTATCAACAATAAATGCCCAGCCGACGTTATATTGGTCTAAGAAATTTGCGAATGTTGACGCCACAGCCATTAAAACGATGAGAAAAGGAAATATTGATAACAGAATTAAAAATGATAAATACCCCGCGTGCTCCACTCCATCATTATAAATTGTGTCAATCAAAGCACGATAAAGGCAATAAACGATGCTGTAAAATTTCTGTAGCACTGCAATATAAACGAACCAAGAAAAGTATTCTAAATGAAATAAAGGATACTTTTAAGCAAAAAATCCTCACCATTTACTTAAATTTAATCAAAGTGAAGGATAATCCAGCATTAAATAGAAATTATCGGAGGCATAATGAAAAATTTTCTTCTACTTGTAGCTTTAATTCTCTCCTTTGCGTTTGATGCAGGTGCTCCTCCTGCTTCTACTTTTGTTGATAAAAATGATACAACATCATCAGTAATATGCAAGATAATAGGCTATACTCATGGCATAGGTGGCCCGATGATCACAATAGTGATAATTGGTGCAGCGTTGCTTGCAATATTCGGCAGAATGCCGTGGCCAGCGCTTTTTGCACTTGGTGCATTTACTGCTGTGTTTTTTGGCGCTCCTGTAGTCGTTTCAAAAATAACACCAGGAGGTGTGATTTGTAAAGACGGTGCAGTAGCGGATAATCCATAGAAATTATAGGAGGCGTAAACGTAGTTTTCTTTACTTGAAAGTGGTAAGCTTTACCACTTTCCGTTTCTATGATTACCTAATAAATTCTCTTTCTGTAATCATATCAGTTAAAGGCTGAATTCCAGCGTCACGCGCTGGAATGACAAGTTCGCGGCGGCATCCTCGTCATCCCGCCACGGTATCTCTAGATCCCGCTAACAAGTAGCGGGATGACG
>NZ_JAPQLJ010000059.1:0-810 GCF_028982115.1 Wolbachia endosymbiont of Drosophila tsacasi
TCCATATATCTACGCATTTCACCGCTACACATGGAGTTCCACTGTCCTCTTCTGCACTCAAGTTTCCCAGTTTCCGATGCGCTTCCTCGGTTAAGCCGAGGGCTTTCACATCAGACTTAAAAAACCACCTGCGCTCGCTTTACGCCCAATAAATCCGGATAACGCTTGCCACCTACGTATTACCGCGGCTGCTGGCACGTAGTTAGCCGTGGCTTTCTGGTTGGATACCGTCACGCCGACAACAGTTACTCTGCCGACCATTCTTCTCCAACAACAGAGTTTTACGACCCGAAAGCCTTCTTCACTCACGCGGCGTTGCTCCATCAGACTTGCGTCCATTGTGGAAGATTCCCTACTGCTGCCTCCCGTAGGAGTTTGGGCCGTGTCTCAGTCCCAATGTGGCCGATCAACCTCTCAGTTCGGCTACGTATCATCGCCTTGGTGAGCCATTACCTCACCAACTAGCTAATACGCCGCGGGTCCATCCAAAAGCGATAGCTTACGCCATCTTTCAGCCAAGAACCATGCGGTTCTTGGATCTATGCGGTATTAGCATCTGTTTCCAAATGTTATCCCCCACTTAAGGGCAGGTTACCCACGTGTTACTCACCCGTCCGCCACTCGTTCCATGTTGAATCTCGGTGCAAGCACCGATCATCAACGAGAACTCGTTCGACTTGCATGTATTAGGCACGCCGCCAGCGTTCATCCTGAGCCAGGATCAAACTCTCATATAAATATGAGCTGTTCGAATAGCTCGATTTGTTGTTCTAGCGAATTGACTTCGCAAATGTTACTTCTTGCCTCGGT